>JAIBAS010000258.1 GCA_019695075.1 Promineifilum sp.
GCGGCAAAGGCGGCCCAGGCGCGCTCCTCGGCTGCGCGGGCCTCGCGGGCGGCCAGCGTCTCGGCCACCTTGCTGGCCGGGTAGACGGTGATGGCGTCGGGCGTACCGCCAAAGTGCAGGCCGTCGGCGACCAATTGCCACGCCGCCCAGGCTCCGGCGGGTGTGTAGTCGCCATAAGCCAACTCGGTCAGTTCGGGCAGGGTCGTGTGGCCACTGTCGAGTAGCTCCCAGGCGGTCAGGGGATCGCCCGCCGGCGGCGGCAGGCGGCGCGGGTCGGCCGCCGGGCCGGGATGCAGCACGGCCACGTCCTTGGGCCGCACGCTGACGCGCTCGCCGTTGGGCAGCTCGATGGTCAGCTTCTTGTCGGCCGTCGCCCGCACGACCGCCGGCTGGCCCTTATAGAGCACCAGGGCGTTGAGCAGAGGCTCCATCAGCCGCCGCGCCCTTTGAAGTCGTCCATCGTGTGGTTGATGCCGAAGAAGCTGATCAGCGGGTCGAACAGCGCCGGCGGCAGCAGTCGCGTCGGAAACAGCGTCAGGACGAAAGGCGGCAGCACCAGGCGGTCTTTATTGTGTTCGATAGCCGTCACGATCCGGCCGGCGACGTCGTCCGGCTCCATGATCGGCAGCAGGAAGGGGAAGCGCGTCTTGACGCCCTGGAACATGCCCGTGTTGATGTAGTAGGGGCAGACGACCGTCGTGCGAATGCCGCGATGGCCCAGGCGCTTTAGCTCGAAGCGCAGCGACTCGTCGAAGCCGATGGCGGCGAACTTACTGGCGCTGTAGTCAGTCATCTTGGGCACGCCGATCAACCCGCCGGCCGAGGCAACGGTGACGATGTGGCCGCTGCCCTTGCGGATCATGCCCGGCAGGAAGCAGCGCGTCGTCCGGAAGAGGGCCAGCGTGTTGATGTCGAAAGTGCGCTCGATGGCCTCGTCGGTCAACTCCAGCAGCGGCTTGCCGGAGACGATGCCGGCGTTGTTGATGAGGATGTCCACGTCGCCCTGCTCGGCCAGGACGAGCCGCGCCGTGGCTGCGATCTCCTCGCGGTCGCTCAGGTCGCACTGCTGGTAGGTGGCGACGGGGTAACCCCACAGATCTAGCTGCTCGGCCAGCGCCTCCAGCCCCGCGCGGTCGATGTCCCACAGGATGACGCGGCCACCGCGGGCGGCGATCTTCTGGGCCATCAGCCGGCCGATGCCGCTGGCGCTGCCGGTGATCAGGACGTTCTTGCCTGCGAAACTGGTCATTGTGCTTTGCCTCGTTGTGGAGGATGGGCATCCCAAAGGGATGGACGTAGCGTCATTATAGAGGCAGCCGCGCCAAACGGGCAATCGTTGCGCCGGCCGGAAGCGCCAAACCTCCTGTTTACATGCGCTTAGCCAACCCTTTACCTGTTGTTAACTGTGTCCAATTGACCCGCGCCCCCCGTGGCGGCTAGAATCGGCCCTATGAATACGAACAGCTATAACATTAGCTCTGACTATCACATGCACTCCACCTTCAGCATGGATGGTCAGGACACAATCGAGGCCCTCGGCTGGCGCGCGCTGGCCCTGGGCTTCAACGAAATCGCCATTACCGAGCACGCCGAGTGGCATCCCGCCTGGCGCGGCTCGTTTGACGTGGACGGTTACTTCGCCGAAATCGCTCGCTGCCAGGCGCTCTTCGCCCCGCAAGGGCTGACGCTCTACAGCGGCGTAGAAATGGGCAACCCGCACGAATTCGCCCGCGAAGCATCGGCCCTGACGGCGGCCTACCCCTTCGACGTGCGCATCGCCTCGCTGCATTGGCTTGACGGCGACAACATCCACGACAGCGCCTGCTTCGCCGGGCACGAGCCGTTGGATGTCTACGCCGACTACTTCGCCGCCCTGGGCCACATGGCCGCCGACTTCTCCGACATCGACGTGGTCGCCCACTTCGACCGCATCCTCTGGCGGGGCAGCCTGCTGGGGGCGACGTTCGCGCCGCGAGCCGTCGAAACCCTGGTGCGCGACGCCCTGGCGACCATCGCCTGGCGCGGTCTGGCGCTGGAACTCAACCTGCGCACCCTCAACCACGTGCCCAACTGGCGGCCGGCGTTGGCAACGATGCTGCGCTGGTATGGGGAAGAGGGCGGCCGCCGTGTGGTCGTCAACTCCGACGCCCATCGCGTCGGCCAGATGGGGGCCAACCTGGAACTGGCCGCCGCCTTGCTGCGCGAGGCGGGATTGGCGGCGACGACATTGCAGCCGGCCACGCTGGCAGGGGTTGGGGGATAGGGGTTCCAGGTTCCAGGGAAGAACGCTCTGCCCCTGGCCCCATCTTCAGTGCCTGGCACTTTCTTGCGTGTCTGGCACTTTCTTGAGCAGTCGTCACAAGAAGGTGCGACGCACTCAGGAAAGTGCGACGCACCGGACAGCCGGCCCCTGGAACCTAATCCCTAATCCCTATCCCCTATCCTCTACTCCACCGTCACGCTCTTCGCCAGATTGCGCGGCTGATCGACGTCGGCCCCGCGCCGCACGGCGATGTGGTAGCTGAGCAGTTGCAAGGGCACGACGTTGACGATGGGGGCCAACAGCGGCGGCGCTTCGGGCACGGTGATAACCACGTCGGCCTCGCCACGGATGGCCTCGTCTCCCTCGGTGGCCAGGGCGATGACCACGCCGCCGCGCGCCTTGGCCTGCTGCACCTGACTGATCATCTTCTCGTAGAGGCTGTCTTTCGTCACGATGGCCAGCACGGGCATCTCCTCGTCGATCAGGGCGATGGGGCCGTGCTTCATCTCGCCGGCGGGGTAGCCCTCGGCGTGGATGTAGCTGATCTCCTTGAGCTTGAGCGCCCCTTCCATGGCGATGGGGTAGTTGATACCCCGCCCCAGGAACAGGAAGTCGCTGGCGCGGTGGAAGCGCTCGGCCAACGCCTGGTAGTCGGCGTCATGCTCCAGCACCCGGCCGACCAGCGCCGGCAATCGGGCGACGTCGTCGGCCAGCCGCCGCATCTGGGCCGGCGTGATCGTCCCGCGCAGCGTGCCCAGGGCGCAGGCCAGCAGGTAGAGGTCAGCCAGCGAAGCCGTGAACGCCTTGGTGCTGGCCACGCCGATCTCCGGTCCGGCATGCATGGCGATGGTGCCATCGGACAAGCGCATCGACTGGCTGCCGATGGCGTTGACAATGGCCCATAGCGTCGCCCCCTGGGCGCGGGCCTGCTCGGCCGCGGCCAGCGTGTCAGCCGTCTCGCCGCTCTGGGTGATCGACAGGACGGCCGTGCGCTCGTTGAGGATGGGGTCGTAGTAGCGGAACTCCGAAGCGTATTCGACCTCGACCGGCAGCCGGGCCAGCGTCTCGATCAGGTATTTGCCCACCAGCCCGGCGTAGTAGCTCGTGCCACAGGCGACGATGTAGAGCTTGTCGATATTCGCGACCAGTTCCGGAGTCAGGTTCATCTCCGGCAAGGAGACGCAGCCCGTCTCGAAGTCGATCCGCCCGCCGAGTGTGTCGATGAGCGCCCGCGGCTGCTCGAAAATCTCCTTCTGCATGAAGTGCTTGTATTCGCCCTTCTCGGCGCTGACAGGGTCCCAGGCGATAGCGTGGACTTCGGCGCGCATCGGACGGCCGTCGAGGTCGGTCAGGCGGTAGTCATCGACGGTGACGACGGCCATCTGCCGGCTCTCCAGGAAGATGATCTGCCGGGTGTACTCCAAAATAGCGGGGATGTCGGAGGCAATGAACATCTCGCCCGCGCCGATGCCCAGGGCGATGCCACCGGCATTGCCAATGCGGGCGCACACCAGCCGGTCGGGCTGGTCAACGCTCATCAGCACGACGGCGTTGGCCCCGTTCAGGCGGCCGAGCGTCTGCCGGGCGGCCTCCTCCAGCGACAGGCCGGCGGCCATGAACCGTTCGACCATCTGGACAATGACCTCGGTGTCGGTCTCCGAGCGGAAATCGACGCCCTCGGCCGATAGCTCCTCGCGCAGGCTCTGGTAATTCTCGACAATACCGTTGTGGACGAGGACGACGCGCCCCTCCATGCCCAGGTGGGGGTGGGCGTTGCGTTGGCTGGGCACGCCGTGGGTGGCCCAACGCGTGTGGCCGATGGCCAGATGCCCGGCCAGGGGCGATTGGCGCAGCATGGCTTCCAGATTGCCCAGCTTGCCCACGTCGCGGCGAATGTCGATGCCCGCGCCGTCGATGACGGCGATGCCGGCCGAGTCATAGCCGCGATACTCCAACCGCCGCAGACCGCCCAGAACCACATCCGGCCCTTGTCGCGGGCCAATGTAACCGACGATACCACACATAGCGAACCTCCAAGGTTGCCGCGGCGCAATGGCGCGCGGCCGGGGCCGGCGGCTGCTCGCGGGGCATGGCGACGCGCGCCCTACCCGCCGACGGCCGGGTTTTCAGGTTGATTCCGCAGGCGTACCCTGGAAGTGGCCGGATAAGGCCGGGGACGCCCCTTCGCTGCCGGCAGCAGTTTGACTGCTACCAGGGCAGCAGTCCAAGTGCTGCCCGACCACTCGCCTGGCGCTTTGTCGGCCGGTTGCCCGCGCCGCTTTTCGCCAGACTCACTTGAAGGGGCCAAAGCTCAGGGAGTGGTCATCCCTGGGAGGCATCCGCTGAACTGTCGATTTTCGCCGGCTGTGGCCGACTTGGCCCCGCGTTGCCGCGGGGAACCTCCACCTCGTCACCCGCCGCCGCTGTCGCGGCGATGGGTCATGCGCTATCTTGCCCCTGGGACGGCTGGGCCGGAGCATGGCCGCCGTCCGCTATTCGGTTGTCAGGGCACAGAATAGCCGCTGCCGGGGGGCTTGTCAAGCGACGCGGCGTGAAAGTGGCGGGTGAGAGTGATGTTAGTTCTCCGCCCCGCTCTTGGACGGCGGGCCGCCGGGGCATATAATCAGCCTTTAATACGCTCGTCTTGGCAGGCCTATTCAGCGCGCTTGGTGCATGGCGCTTTCACCGACCGGGTCGCGCGAACGCGGAGACAAAACTAATGTTCAATCCGAACTTATTGTGGTGGATCGCCGGGTTTCTGATCGTCCTGACGCCCATCGTCCTCATCCACGAGGCGGGCCACTTCTTCGCCGCCAAGCTGAGTAAGATCCGCGTCGAGGAGTTCGGCTTCGGCTTGCCGCCGCGGGCGGTCAAGCTGGCTGAGCGCAACGGCACGATCTACTCGCTCAACTGGATTCCCGTCGGCGGCTTCGTGCGGCCGGCGGGCGAGGATGATCCCGACGTGCCCGGCGGCCTGGCATCGGCGTCGAAGCGGGCGCGGCTGTTCGTGCTCGCCGCCGGGGCTGGGGCCAACTTTCTGACGGCCATCCTGTTCATGTGGTTGGCCGTGCTCTTCTCGCCGTCGGTCATGATCGACGCGGTCAATCCCGGTTCGCCGGCGGCCCTGGGCGGCCTGCTCGCGGGCGACATCGTCCTGGCTGTGGACGGCCAGGAGGTCACCGACGCGGGTATGCTGATCAACACCGTCTCCGCGCGCGCCGGGCAACAGATCGACCTGCTGGTGCGACGCGGCGACGAAGACGTGACCATCAATGTCCGGCCGCGGCTGCCGGGCGAGTACGACGCCGCCACGGAGGGCGCGCTGGGCATCGGCCTGGGCGACGGCCCGGCCCTGCGCCAGATTGGCCCAATCCAAGCGATGCGGGAGTCGCTGAGCACCATCGGGCAATATCTGGCCCTCTATGCCCGCCTACCCTCCATGCTCATCAATCGCGAGATCACCGCCGAGGAGGCCCGGCCGGTCAGCATCGTCGGCATCAGCCAGATCGCCGGCGGCGCGCTGGAGTCGTCGGTCGTCTCCCGCAACCCGTATCGCCTGCTCATCATGGCCGCGTTCATCAGCGTCGCCCTTGGCCTGACGAACCTGTTGCCCATCCCCGCCCTCGACGGCGGACGCATCCTCTTTGTGCTCATCGAGGCCGTTCGCGGCCGGCGCATCGAGCCGCAGCGCGAAGGCATGGTCCATCTCATCGGGATGCTCATGCTCCTGGCGCTGATGGCCTTCCTTATCTTCCAAGATATCTTTAACCCCATCGTGCCGTTGCAATAGCGCCCGGCCGAAGCTAAACCCATGACCAATCAACGCCAACAATCCTTCCCGTCCGTCCTGTCGGCCCTGTTCGGCGACGACGATGTGCCCGTTCACCTGGTCTATCGTCTGTCCGACATGGAGCCGGAGGAGTTCAGCCAGTTCCGTCGCGCCTGGGCCGACGTGGACGAAGAGCGCCGGGCGACCATCGTCGGCCACATGGCCGAGATCGCCGAGGAGAACACCCTCGTCGATTTCACGCCCATCTTCACCTACCTGTTGGACGACAGCTATGCCGCTGTGCGCCAGGGCGCGCTGGACGGCGTCTGGGACGCCATTGAGCCAGGACTCATCCGGCCGATCATCAACTTGCTCCAAACCGACCCCAGCGTCGCCGTGCGCGCGGCCGCGGCCCGCGCCCTGGCCCACTACGTGCTGCTGGCCGAGTGGGGCCAGATCGCGCCCGATCTGGCCGCGCCCATCATCGATGCACTGCTGGTGGAATATGAGCAGCCGAAGACCAATCCCGAAGTCAAGCGCGCCGCCCTCGAAGCCCTGGCCTCGGCCAACCATCCCCGCGTGCTGGAGCTGATCAGCGACGCCTACGAAGAAGGCTCCAACGAGATGCAGCTCAGCGCTCTCTTTGCCATGGGCCTGAACGCCGACGACCGCTGGCTGTCGATCATCCACGACGAGATGGAAAGCCCCTCGGCCGACTTTCGCGCCGAAGCGGCCCGCGCCGCCGGCGGCATCGGCAACCCCGACGCCATCGAAGGGCTGGAGCGCCTGCTGGACGATGAGGACATTGAGGTGGCCACGGCCGCCGTCTACGCTCTGGGCCAGATCGGTAGCGAACGCGCCGTCGAACTGCTGAACCAGATGGCCGAAGACCCCGCCTACGAAGACCTCTACGACGCCATCGACGAAGCCCTGGAGGAGATGGACTGGATGAGCGGCGAGTTCGACATGCTCGCCCTGCCCAGCGACGAGGACGAAGACCAGGACGACGATTTCAGCAGCGACCTTGACGCGCGCGCCAATTGAGCGTCTTCGTCTCCGTCCTGACGCAAAACATCCTGCCGATTATGCTGGTGGCCTCTTTCGGCTACTGGCTGCGGCGGCGGTTTGAGGTTCATCTCAGCACCCTTACCAGCGTTGTCTTCAACGTCCTTAGCCCCTGCCTCGTCTTCTCCTCCCTTGTCACCAGCCAGCTACCCGGCGACGAGCTGCTGCACCTGGCCGCCTTCACCGCCGGCACGATCCTGACGATGGGCGGGCTGGCCCTGCTGCTGTCGCGGCTGCTGCGTCTGGGGCGGGCAGAGACGGCCGCCGTGGTGCTCATCGCCATGTTCACCAACGGCGGCAACTATGGCCTGACGCTGCTCCAGTTGCGCTATGGCGGCGAGGGCCTCGCGCGCGGCGTCGTCTACTTTGTCACCAGCACGCTGTTTTTCTACACCCTGGGCGTGCTCATCGCCTCGTTGGGGCAGCTGAGCTGGCGGGCGGCGTTGGCGCGCGTGGCCCGCGTGCCGGCCGCCTACGCCGCTGTGCTGGCCGTGGTCGTCTACGGGCTGCGCCTGCCCGTGCCCGCGCCCCTCCTGGCCGGCATCACCGTCGCCGGGCAGGGCGCCATTCCCATCATGCTGCTCATCCTGGGCATGCAGATCGCCGACCTGCGCCGCGGCGAGACCACCCGCTTCGTCTGGCCGGCGGTCGGCTTGCGGCTGCTGGTGGGGCCGCTGGTGGGGCTGGGCTTTGCCGCGCTGCTGGGACTGACCGGCGTCGGCCGCAGCGCCATGATCCTCCAGGCGTCGATGTCGCCGGCCGTCTTCTGCCTCATCCTGGCGGCCGAGTTCGGTTTGCCAACGTCCGCTGTGGCGCGTATAGTTGTCTACAGTACGCTGCTCAGTTCGTTGACGCTCGCCGCGATCATCACCCTCCTGGGTCTATGAACCACTGGCCCAATCGACTACTTCGCTCCGGCGCTGTGCTTGTCCTCGCCGCTTTGCTGCTGGCCTTCGCTCCCGCCCGCGCCCAGAATGACGGCGGCATCGTCAGTTCCACGGCCGACTACATCTACGGCCAGACGATGCGCTTCCACCTCAGCGCCACCGGCATCGGCCCCGTTCACGCCATCACGCTCTACTTTCGCCTCGGGGCGTCGGCCGATTCCTTCGCCGTCGCTATCGACGTGCCCGCCGGCCAGGAGATCGACGTGTCCTACGCCCTCGACCTGACCCAGACGCGCCTGCCGCCCTTCATCGCCGTCACCTACTGGTGGGAACTGGAGCGCGACGAGGACACACTTATCGTCCCCGAACAGACCATCAGCTACACCGATGACCAGTTCAACTGGAGCCAGCTCGTGGAGACGGACGAGGCCGGCGGCGGCAGCGTCCGCTTCCACTGGACGGGCGAGGGCACGGCCGTCGGCGAGCGGGCGCGCGACCTCGTCTTCGAGATGTTGCCCCGCCTCGCGCCGCTGCTGCCGGTCGAGCAAGTGCTGCCGTTCGATGTCTACATCTACCCCTCCACGGCCGATCTCAGCGCGGCCATGCGCCTGGCCGGGCGCGACTTCCAGCCGGGGCAGACCTATCCCGAACTGGGCGTCGTCCTGGCCACGGTGGTCAACCCGGAGACGGCCGAAGCCGAGTTGCGGCCCGAACTGGCCCGCGGGCTTGTCGATCTGCTGTTGTTTCAGGGCCTGGGCCAGTCGGCCTATCGCATTCCGCCGTGGCTGACCCACGGGCTGGCCGGCGCGGTGCGCGGCGCGGCCGACATCCCCGGCGACGACGCCCTGCGCGCGGCCATCTCCTCGGAGTCAACGTTGCCCGTGGCGGAGCTATGTGCCGGGCTGCCCATTGGCGGCGAGCTGGCTGCGGCCCAGAGCGAGGCGCTGGTGAGCTTCATCGTCACCAACTACGGCGACGCCGCCGCGCGCGACCTGGTGGCCGCCTTCGCCGCCGGCGACGACTGCCCCGCGGCGCTGCAACGGACGTTGCAGCTCACCCCGGCCCAACTGGAGGCCGCCTGGCTGCGCAGCCTGCACAGCAGCGCCGGCCGCAGCACGGCCGAACTGGCGGTGTGGATTGGCCTGGCCGTGGCCGGGTTCGCTCTGGCCGGGCTGCTGCTGCTGCGCCCGCGCCGCCCCGCCGCTTAAGGACGGCGGTAAGGCGCAGCGGGCACAATCGGGGTAAGCCATAGCCGGAGTAGATGCCTGCGGCGCGAAAACGGCTATGCTACAACCCCAGGAGAGACCATGAGACAGCAACCGGCGCAATTCGCACCCTTCCGCCAACGGATGGCCGACGAGGGCTTGGCCGACCTTTTCATCGCCCACTTCGCCCACTACTACCAGAAGTTGCTCGGCGGCGATGACGGCTTGCTCCGCGAGAGCGACATCCGGCCGGTCGAGTCGCTGGACAACGCCGAGCGGCTGTCGCCGCATCTGGCGCGCATCGGGCGCGCAGCCGTCGGCCGCGCCGTCATCATCAAACTCAACGGCGGTCTGGGCACAAGCATGGGCCTGACCGGGCCAAAGTCGCTGCTGGTGGTCAAGGAGGGGCTGACCTTCCTGGACATCATCGCCCGCCAGGCCATCGGCATCGGCGCGCCGCTGCTGCTGATGAACAGCTTCGCCACCGACGCGCAGTCGTTGGCCGTGCTGGGCCGCTATCCGCAACTTCAGCGCGACCACTTGCCGCTCAGCTTTTGCCAGCACAAGCAACCCAAGGTCAACGCCACCGACTTCAGCCCGGCTGCCTGGCCCGACGACCCCGAACTGGAGTGGTGTCCGCCCGGTCACGGCGACATTTATACGGCTCTGGTAACGAGCGGCATGCTCGACCGGCTGCTGGCTGCGGGTTACGAGTACGCTTTCGTCTCCAACGCCGACAACCTCGGCGCGGTGCTCGACCCCGGCATCCTCGGCTACATGGTCGATAAGCGGCTGCCCTTCCTGATGGAGGTGGCCGACCGCACCGAGGCCGACCGCAAAGGCGGCCATCTGGCCCGACGCCCCGACGGCGGTCTGCTGCTGCGCGAGATAGCCCAGTGCCCGGCCGGTGACATGGACGCCTTCCAGGACATCGGCCGCCACCGCTACTTCAACACCAACAACCTCTGGCTCCATCTGCCCACCCTGCGCGACACGCTGGAAGCCAGAGACCATGAGCTGGACCTGCCCATGATCCGCAACCGCAAAACGGTTGACCCACGCGACCCCGACTCGACGCCGGTCTACCAACTGGAAACGGCGATGGGGTCGGCCATCGCCGTCTTCCGTGGCGCGGAAGCCATCCGCGTGCCGCGCGTGCGCTTCGCGCCGGTCAAGAAGACCGACGACCTGCTGGCCGTGCGCTCCGACGCCTACCTGCTGACGCCCGACTACGGCGTAGTGCTCGACCCGGCCCGGCGTGGGCAGCCGCCGGGCGTAGAGTTGGATGCCGCCTACTACCGCTTCGTCAACGACCTCGACTGCTGCTTCCCGGCCGGCGCGCCCTCTCTGCGCGACTGCGACCGGCTGCGCGTCGAGGGGCAGTTCGAGTTTGGCCCGCGCGTTGTCCTGCGCGGCGATGTGGTTTTGCGCAACGACACGGATCAATGTCTGGTAGTGCCTGCCGGGCTGACCCTGACCGACGCCGTCTGGCCGGCCGAAGCAGTCCGCCCGGCTAACGCCGTTCGCACGCCTTGCCAAACGCGCTAAAGCGCTCCGCCGCGAAGCCCTTGCT
>JAIBAS010000562.1 GCA_019695075.1 Promineifilum sp.
CAGAAGTTGTTGGAGATCTGCCAGTTGGCCCGCAGGTGGACAGCCAGCTTCACGTCGCCGCCGGGGTGGTCGAACTCGGTCACGACATCGTGCCGCTGCCCGGACTTGAGCGCCGTCCACGGCCGCACCTCCCTGTCATTGACTTTGACCATCGTCTCCGCCTGGCGCGGCTCCACGTTGTAGTCCTTGCGCTTGTGGGTCGCGTCCCAGCGGTAACAGTCGACCCAGACCGGCGTCGTCAGCCGGTAGCGGCCGGCGGGCAGGGCCAGCGTCTGCTTTAGCCGGCCCCAGAACGCTTTCGTCCCCGCGCCGAAGACCTTGTAGGTCGTGTCGCCGTCCCAGACGAACTGGCCGCGCTCCTCGGCCGGCAGCATCGCCGCCGTCTTGTGCACCGCCTCGCCGGCCATGTATGGCTGCGCCGGCGCGTAGGGGTTGGGGAAGCCGCCGCCGGTGTTCCAGGCCATCTCCCACCCGGCGGGGTGCTGGCCGGGGAAGGTGGCGCTGTCGCTCCAGCCCTCCTCAAACGACGGGTTCTTGAGCAAGTTGGGCGTCTCCGCCACAGGCGGCTGGGCCGGGGCTTCGATGGGCGCGATGTCGTTGGCGATGATCGCCTCGGCCAGCGGGGCCATGTAGGCGTTGATGATATACGGCAACTGCTTGCCGCCACGCCCCTTATCCAGCGTCCACAGCGCCAGCCCCTTGATGTGCGGGTAGGCGTACCACTTCCGGTACGTCGCCAGCAGTTGCGGGATGCCGTGTTCGGCCGCCGGGGCGCTGTCGTAGGCCCAGCCGTGTTCGGTGATGAAGATGGTCGGCCACGGCTTGGGGATGGCCTGCCAGCGGCCGATGAGCGCCGGCCCGTCGAGCGTGTCCGCCCGGTAGGAGTACTCGTTCAAGGCGATGGCCAGCCGGTCGGGATAGCGCCGGCAGAGGTCGAGCAGCTCCCGTGCCGCGGCCGTGTGCCAGGCTTCCGGCTCCGGCGTCCCGGCCGCCCACCCAAAAAGCGAAATGCGGCGACCGTCCGCCAGCGCCCGACGACACAACTGCAACCCGTGCCGCGCCAGCCAGTCGTGGGCCTCCTTGCGCGGCTCGTTGGTGAACTGCGTCCAGACGTGCTCCTTGGGCAACTCCTTCGGCCAGCGGCTCATGTGCCAGTCGTACATGCGGTTGGCGTCGGCCACCGGGTCGGCGTCGTAGTTGGCCACGTCCATGCCGTTCGGCTCGCCGGAGGTCGGGTCGCCGGTGCGCCGGAAGTGCATCACCGCCGCGTCTTGCAGCGCCGTCCCGGCCACGAGCTTCCACACGTCGTAGCAGTGGCCGGCGCTGTCGATCGACATCACCACCGGGGCGATGCCGGCGGCGATGAGCGGCCGGTAGAAACGGTCAACGATCCCGTCGGTGTGGGCGGGTTCCGCGGTCTTGAATCCAATGGGTGGGTGCATGGTGTGTGTTCCTTTACTGCGCTGGCGCCATTGTAGTCCGCCGGCCCGGCCGTTTTAGCGGAAGCGCATCGCCCCATAGGCCGACGGCATGAGCGTTTTCAGGTCGAGTTCCAGATCGGCCAGCAGCCCGTTGTTGGCTTCGTCGAGCGTGAACAGCCACAGGTCGTCCCACCACGGCTTGCGGTCATTGACCTCCACGCCGTAGACGGCCGGATGACCGCCCAGAATCGGGTTCACGATGTCGGGATCGATGAAGATGCGGGCGGTGACGATTTCGGTCGTATCGCTGGGCTGCTCCACTTCCACGGTCGCCCGGTGCGACAGCGACAGCGTGCCGGTGAAGAAAGGCGACGTGCGCCGCCCCTCCTCCCGGATGCGCTCGGCGACGACGGCCATGCGCCCGGGCACGGTGAACGCCCCCATGTGATCGCCGATGAAGTAGCCCAGGGCATCGGCCGCCTCTTTGTACAACCTGGCGATCTCCTTCATCTGCGCTTCGGCTTCGATGGTCAGCATGGTCTCACAGTTGCGTCTGCTCGATGATGAGCTGGTAATAGGTAGGGTCTTGCATGGGCCAGGGCACGACGGCCCGGACGGGGTACTCGGCCGCGCCGTCGAGCAGCACGTGGTCGGTCATGGGCCGCAGGTCGCCGGGCCGGATGAACACCTGCAACTGGCGGCCGAAGCTGCCCTGGCCGCCGAGCACCGGGCTGTTGGCGTTGTCTTCCCGCCAGTCGCGGACGACGATGGTGATGGCGCTGCCGCTCACGCTCTCGCGCGTGTCCGTCGCCGGGTCCCAGAGGACGTACTCCCGGTTAATGTAATGCCGGGCGACGCTCTGGGTCAGCTGGTGGTAGTGGTTCAATGCGGCCACCATTCGGCGAAGCTGCCCGCCCAACTGACGAACTGCCCGTCGTCCGCCCCGCCGGCGCGGCCGTGGCCATACTGCTTGCGGAACATCGTCGCCAGTTCCCGGTAGCGCCGCGCCTGGCTGGATTCATACGTCTGCGGTCCCAGGCCGACGCGCTCGGCCTGTGACGCCCAGGCGGCGGTCAGAATCTCGTAGGCCAGCGCCGCCGCCCGGTTGAGGTTGCCGCCCTCCAGTTCCAGGGCGTTGTCGAGTTCCGTGTCGGTGAAGTTGCGCCCGCCTGGCCGTGGCCCGCGCCCGGCTTCGATGTCGTTGAGCATCAGCCGCAACTGGCTGCGCTTGCGCACCGCCCCGTCGGCCGCTTCCAGGTCGTAGGTGAGCGCCGTCCCGTCGGGCACGCCGCTGCCCTGGCCGCTGCCGGTGATGGGGATGCCGGAGGCGTGGGCCATGCTCATCCCGCCACGTCCTGGATGTCGGGGTCTACAAACGACCAGCCGGGTTTCTCCCGCCACAGGTAGTAGCGCCCGGCGTCGAGATGGAAGATGACCACGCCGCCGGCGTTGCTAATCGCCTCGGCGACGACGTGGCTGCCGGCGATGTCGTCAGTCACCGTGACCCGCACGCCGGCGATGGGCGAGTTGTCGCTCTGGCTGGTCAGCGTGTAGGTGAACGCCACCGCGCCCGTGCCGTCGCTGTAGCCCGGTTGGCCGCTCACCGGCGCGTCGAACAGGTAGCCGAACGTCCCCGGCGTCTGGAACCCGCTCTGCGTCGCGCCCCAGACGGCGTTGCCGATGGCCGTCGTCGTCAGCGCGTTGAGCCGGTGGCCCATCGTGCCGTTGAGGGCGGCGAAGGCGGCCGGGTCGATCTCCCAGACATTGCTGGCGATCTGGCCGGCCGTCGGG
>JAIBAS010000394.1 GCA_019695075.1 Promineifilum sp.
CTTCAGCCGCTTCGCGCCGGCCTTCGTACCGCTGGCCGTGGCCATCTGGCTGGCCCACTACGGCTTTCACTTCGCCACCGGCGCGCTGGTGCTCGTGCCCGTGCTGCAGAACTTCCTGCTGGCCCACGGGCTGACGGCGCTGGGGGCCGCGCCGAACTGGTCGCTGGCGGCCATCCTGCCAGGGGACTGGTTGCTGCCGCTGCAAACGGCGGCCGTGCTGGCCGGCTTCGCCGCGGCGCTCTTCGTCGGCAACCGCATTGCCCGGCGCGACTTCGACGACCCGGCCGCGGCCGTGCGCGCTCTGCTGCCGTGGCTGCTGCTGCTGCTGGCCCTGGCCCTCGCCGCCCTGGCTACCTTCAACCTGCCCATGGAAATGCGCGGCCTATCCTGAGGCGCGGAATCGGAACGCCGATGACACGGAAGCTTCTCCCCCTGGCCCTTCTCGCCCTGGCCCTGTTGCTCCTGCCGCTGGCGGCGCGCGCCCACGGCATCGGCACGCCACAGCGGCTCAACGTGCCCAGCGGCCCCTACTGGCTGTCGATCTGGACCGACCCCGACCCGTTGCGCGCCGACCAGACCCACGTCGTCGTCGCCGTGCTGGAGCCGGAGACACAGGAACCGATCGTCACCGGCGTCGCGGTGACGGTGCAACTGCGCTCGCTGGCCGACAGCACAGTCCTCACGCGGACGGCGGCAACCGACAGCACCAACCGCCTGCTCTATGCCGCCGAGTTCACCGGCCACGTCACGCCCGGCCGCTGGGAGGCCAGCGTCGCCGTCAGCGGCGAGCGGGGCGCGGGCGAGCCGGTGACTTTCGAGGTGGAGATCGGCCCGGCGCGCGGCTTTAACTGGCTGTGGGTGGGCGTGGGCGGGCTGGTCGTGGCGCTGGCGGTGTGGCTGGCATCAGCCGGGCGGGCCAGTCGTCGTCGCGGCCCAGGCGCTCCCCCACCCCACTCAACCAGGACTTTTGGGTGACGGCTCGGTAACAATTTTTCGAGAACCGGTTGCGCTAATGTCGCCAATGCCACCAAACGGCATTAGGCGGGCGCTCCGCAAGGGGTCGGTAACGCGGCCATACGTCTTGTCGGCAGCGGTGATTATGGTAAACTGCGGCTATATATGGGGGGTACCGGGCGGAAGGGGGCCTAATTGTTGGAATGGGGGCAAGCGCCCGCCGCCCGACCGTTAGCTAGTCCAATTTCTTAACATTGTCGATTCCTAAAAAATCGCCAGCTTTTAAGCCAATAACGGCCTCCGAGCATTGTCCTTAGGCGGGGGGCATGCTAGAATGTCCTCACATTGAGGGACATGGTGTGGCGACTTCGCGGTAGCGGCGACTTCGCGATAGCGGCGACTTCGCGGGGGCGCTGAGGTTTAGTCTGTCCGATCAGTGCCACTATCGGGAAAGGTCCGGGGTGGGTGTCTTGGTTCAGAGGGAATGACGCCTCGCCCGCTCAATGTGGTAGTGCCTCTCTTGGTCTGTCTTTCGGAAAAACCATAAGCGGGTTAACCGAGGTTGTTGTGCGCCTGACCGCGGCCGCTTGCTGAGGGAAGAGGAATGAACGCATCGTCACTAAATCCCGATACAGCGTGGAAGGCCGCGTTGGGGGAACTGGAAATGCAGATGACGAGGGCCACGTTCCGAACGTGGCTCCAGGGCACGCGGGCGCTGTCCTGGGCCGACGGCGAGTTCGTCATCGGCGTGCGCAGCGACTTCGCCAAGGACTGGTTGGAGCACCGGCTCTATGACCTCATCGCCCGCGTCCTGGCCGGCGTCACCGGCCGGCCGACGCGGGTGCGCTTCGCCGTCTGGTCCGACGAGATCATCGCCCCCAAGACGGCGCTGACCAACGGCGCGGGCCGCGCCGACGTGGTGCCCCTGACGGCCAACGGCAGCGTCAAGAACGGCGCCATCTCCCAGGTCGCACCCGGTACGGGCGCGACCGCCCAGATCAACGGCGCGGACGACGAAGACAACAAGCTCAACCAACGCTACACCTTCCCCGCCTTCGTCGTCGGGCCAAACAACCGGCTGGCCCACGCCGCGGCCCTGTCGGTGGCCGAAAGCCCCGGCCGAACCTACAACCCGCTGTTCATCTACGGCGGCGTCGGTCTGGGCAAGACCCACCTGCTCCACGCCATCGGCCAGCGCTGCCGGCAGGACGGCCACCGCGTGCGCTACATCTCGGCCGAGACCTTTACCAACGACCTGGTGACGTCCATCCGCAACAAACAGACGCCGGAGTTCCGCGAGCGCTATCGCACCGTCGATGTCCTCCTCATCGACGACATCCAGTTCATCGCCGGCAAGGAAGGCACGCAGGACGAGTTCTTCCACACTTTTAACGACCTGCACAGCCACGGCAAGCAAGTGGTCATCTCCAGCGACCGGCCGCCGAAAGCGCTGGCCACACTGGAGGAGCGGCTACTGTCGCGCTTTGAATGGGGGCTGACGGCCGACATCCAGCCGCCCGAAGAGGAAACGCGCCGCGCCATCCTGCTGGCCAAAGCGGACGAACTGGGCTGCCGTGTGCCGCCGGCGGTCATCGAGTTCATTGCCCACCAGGTGCGCCAGAACATCCGCGAACTGGAAGGGGCGCTCAACAAGGTCATCGCCTACTCCCAGCTAACCGGCGCGCCCATCGACCAGACGCTGGTCAATCGCGCTCTGGCCGACACGTTGCGCCGCGCCGAGCGAGTGACCATTGACCAGATTCTCGATACCATTGCCCGCTACTACAACGTCACCCACGAGGCGTTGGCCAGCAGCAGTCGTAAGAGCACCATCGCCTACCCGCGGCAGGTGGCCATGTATCTGGCGCGCACGGAGACCGAGGCCTCCCTGCCGCAGATCGGCGCCGCCCTGGGCAACCGCGACCACACGACTGTTCTGCACGGCTATGAGAAAATCGCCGGGTTGATCGATCTCGACCCGCAACTGCGCCGCGACGTGCTGGAGATCAAGGCCATGCTCTATGAGCAAGCGCCGGTGATCACCCACTAAGGCCGCGCGCGCACACAACAGGCGAGCCAGCCGGGGCCAGAGGCCGCCGGCGCTGGGGGCGCATCCTGGGGGATGCGCCCCTGGACTTTGGCGTTTTGAAGGAACCTACCGAGGGAACGGGAGGCACATTTGACGGTTGGTGACGGCCCGGAAGAGGCCGGGGGCCGGGATTTGGGCTAAGAACGGGCGGCGGCGAAGACAG
>JAIBAS010000563.1 GCA_019695075.1 Promineifilum sp.
GGCGGACTGGCGCGCGCGGGCGCGGACGCTGGCGGTGGGCGCGGCCGTCTTCCTGGCCGCCGTGGCCCTGTTCGGGCTGGTGCAGACGGCCACGCCCGGCATCATCGGCAACGACGGCTATTACCACATCAAGATGGCCTATCTCATCCGCCAGGAGGGACTGACGCCGGCCTTCGAGGCGCTGCCCTACACCATCCTCAACGCCGACGCCTACTACGACCACCACTTGCTCTTCCACCTGCTGCTGACCCCCTTCGCCGCGATCGATCCGGCCGTGGACGGCGGCGCGGCGCTGACGCAGGGGGCCAAGCTGGCTACGGTGCTGCTGCCGGCGCTGGGCGTGGTCATGGCCTGGTGGCTGCTGCGGGGGCAGGGCGTGCCCTATGCCGCCGGTTGGGCGCTGGCCCTCTTCGCCGTATCGGAGGCGTTCCTATTCCGCATGAGCATGGCCCGGGCGCAATCGGGCGCGGTGGTGCTGCTGCTGCTGGCCCTCCACTGGTTGCTGACGGGGCGACACCGCTGGCTGGCCCCGCTGGGCTTCGTCTTCGTCTGGTTCTATAACGCCTTCCCGCTGCTGCTCGTCGTTGCCGGGGTCTACGTCGTTGCCGTAGCCCTGCTGGAGCGGCGCGTGGTCTGGGCGGCGCTGCTGTTCCCGGCCGCGGGCATCGTCCTGGGGCTGCTGGTCAACCCCTACTTCCCGCGCGACATCGTTTTTCTGGTCGGCCACCTGCTGCCCAAGGTCGGCACGTCGGCCGTGCCCGTGGGCAACGAGTGGTCGCCCTATGAGACGTGGACCATTGTCCAGAACTCCGGCGGGGCGCTGGCGGCCGTGCTGCTGGGCGCGCTGGCGCTGGGCTGGCGCGAAGAGCGCATCGATCGGGCGACGTTGGTGGGCCTGGGGCTGGTGGGCGTCTTCGGACTGATGTTCTTCCGGTCACGGCGCTTCGTGGAATACTTCCCCGTCTTCGCCGTGCTCTTTCTGGCCTTTGCGTCCGCGCCGTTGGTGCAGGGGTGGAAGGCGCAGAGGGCGCACACGCAGGTGCGCCCCTACGTTGGGGCGGCGGCGGTGGTGTTGGCCGTGCTGATCGCCCTGACCGTGCGCGATGCGCGGGCGCTGATCAGCACCAACAAGCCGGCCGACTATTACGCCGCGGCCATGCTCTATCTGCGCGGCGTGGCCCCCGACGGCGTGACCATCTTCCAGACCGATTGGGACGACTTCACGCGCCAGTTCTTCTACTTCGACGACGCCCGCTACATCAACGGGCTTGACCCGACCTTCATGCAGCAGTATGATGAAGGATTATATTCTGAATGGGTAGCCATCACCCGCGGCGACCGCGACGCCCCCGGCGAGACGATTCGCGACCGCTTCGGCGCGCAATACGTCTTCAGCGACCTCAATCACAAGCGCTTCCTGGCCCGTGCGGCCAACGACCCGCTCCTGCGAGAGATCTATCGAGACGACTACGCCGTCATTTTCGCCGTGCGCCCATAGTGTTTGCAAGACAAGAAGTGAAGGTGCTCCATGAGAATCGGCCGAATACTCAAAATCGTGGTGATCGTGTTGCTGGTCGGGTTTCTGCTCATCCAGCTTGTGCCCTATGGCCGGGCGCATGACAACCCGGCCGTCGTCTCCGAACCGAACTGGGACAGCCCGGAGACGCGCGCCCTGGCCGAACGGGCTTGCTTCGACTGCCATAGCAACGAGACCGTCTGGCCGTGGTACTCCAACGTGGCCCCGGTCTCGTGGCTGGTGCAGCACGACGTGGACGAGGGGCGGCAGTTCATCAACTTCTCGGATTGGATCAATAGCGGCGAGGTTGATGAGTTGAGCGAAGTGGTGAACAGGGGTGAGATGCCGCCGTTTCAGTACTTCCCCACGCACCCAGAGGCCAAGCTGACCGACGCCGAACGCGCCGCCCTGGCCGACGGCCTGGCGGCGACGGTAGCGCAGTCGCCGGCGACCACGGGCAGGGAGCATGGCGAGCACGAGGAGCATGAGGAAGGCGAATAGCGGCCGCCGCCAGACCTCAGAGGTCTGAGAAGACCTCTGAGGTCTATAGAGGTCTACGCCACATTCACGCAACTGTAAAGAAGTTTACAGGTGCGCTGTAGCGCAACGACCTGAATTCATCCGGCCGTTCGGCTATTCTATAGTCAGGCAGCACACAGATTTCTCCTCCTCAAAATTCTCCGTTTTCCTCCTTGGCTCAGCGCCACCGCCCCCACGGTGGCGTTTTGCTTTGGATAGCGGAATCGCGCGCGACTGGCGCGACCGTCGCGATCGGCGCGGATGAGAAAAGCCCGCTGAGGTCGCTATAATTGCCCCATGACCACACCGACGCCAACCACGGTTGACACTTCCGGCCGCGCCGCCGCGCGGCGGGCGACGCTCATCGGGGCCACGGCCGTGCTGCTGTGGAGCACGCTGGCGGCCCTGACCGTTCTCAGCGGCGACATCCCGCCCTTCCAACTGCTGGCGATGTGCTTCACGCTGGGGACGCTGGTGGGCGTGGTCGTGGCCCTATGGCAGGGACGCGACCGGGGGCTGCCGGCGTGGGCGCTGTTGCCGCGGCTGCCGGGGCACGTCTGGGCGCTGGGCGTCTATGGCCTGTTCGGCTACCACTTCGCCTACTTCATGGCCCTAAGGCTGGCCCCACCCGTGGCCGCCAACCTGATCAACTACCTTTGGCCGCTGCTCATCGTCCTCTTCGCCGCCCTGCTGCCCGGCGAGCGGCTGCGCGGCCGGCACGCGGCGGGTGTGCTGGCCGGCTTCGGCGGCGCGGCGCTGCTGGTGACGCGCGGCGAAGGGCTGCGCTTCGAGGGGCAGTACGCCGCCGGCTATGCCTTCGCCCTGGCCTGCGCCGTCATCTGGTCGAGCTACTCCGTCCTCTCGCGGCGCGTGGCCGCCCCGGCCGACGGCCCACGTCACGGCGGCCCACGGCCAGAGGGCGAGAGCGCTCGCGCGGTGATGGGCTATTGCGCGGCCACGGCCGCCCTGGCCCTCGTCTGCCACTTGCTGTTCGAGACGACGACGTGGCCGGCCGGCTGGCAGTGGGCCGCCGTCGTCGCCCTGGGCCTCGGCCCGGTCGGCGCGGCCTTCTACACCTGGGACTACGGCGTCAAGCACGGCGACATACAAACGCTGGGCGTGCTGGCCTATGGCGCGCCGCTGCTGTCCACGCTGCTGCTGGTGGCGT
>JAIBAS010000600.1 GCA_019695075.1 Promineifilum sp.
CGTGCTTGACCAGGCGGCGGCGACGGCGCGGGCGGCGGCGTGGGCGTCGCCGAAGTCCACCGCGTGGGCGATAGGCGCCGGCTCGGCCGCGTCGTCCGCCGGGATGGGAAAGACGCAGACCGGCCGGCGGAAGCGGGGCAGGTGGGCGCTATCCAGCAGGGTGTTGTGCCATAGCTCCGCGTCGGGAATGAGCACCCGGCCGCCGCTCTCCGTCGCCAGGCCCAGGTCGATGGCGCAGCGCCGGAACTCATCGAGCACGATTGCCCCGGGGGGCACGGGCAGCCCCGCATTCGCCGCCCGGTCGAGCCACAACGCCGGCGCGCCGACGCGCCGCCGGCGCGCCCGTCCCGAACCGAGCCAGATGAACATCGGCGTAGACATTAGCCCGATTCTACCATAAGTCCGCGTCCGTAAAATTTCCCATTGGAATGTAACAATAGATTGTGCTAGAATACCGTAAGAATAGATGCGTCTGTTCATTGACCGGGGAAGCCATGCATTTGGACAAGGGAACCGCTGCCGTTGCCTTGCCCGGCACAAGACAGGCGCTATGTTGCGAAGGATTCTTGGTTAGCATTGTGCATACGCCTGCAAAAGCGTTGTTCAACGATGGTATTGTTGGTGTTGCCCGGCACACCACGACAGGGTCCGCCCCTCTCATTCTTTCGCCCCATTCATCCCGGTATGACCGGTTATTCATTGTGGGGCGCGTCCGTTCGGGCGCGCACCCCTGGCCCTATCACACCTAACCCTCACAACGGGCTGGTTGTCCGTCGCTGTCTGCCCTGCGGTAACCGGCCTGTCGATGTTCTAGTACCCGACAAAAGGAGTTGACTGAGGATGTCCAAAAAGAAGGTGGTCCTGACGGAGGAGCAGAGGAAGCGCAACGCGGAGATATTGGCCCGGCTTGAGGAAGAGCGGGTGCGATTGATCGAAGAGACGCGCGCGTTGCAGCAACAAGAGCGCCGTCGCCCGGGGCGCAAGCGCAAGAAGAAGGCCCTCGACGAGCTGGCGCTGGCCACCGACTGATCCCGGCCATACCACTTCACTCGCCGGCCCGCAACCTTGTTGCGCCGCCGGCCTCCATACAAACCCGCGCGATCCCGGCATTACGCGGGTTTTTCTCTGCCGCATTTATACCCTAGGCATATTTATCCGGTCGGCTACTGGGCCTATAATGCCAGTGTCATTCACCGCGAACAAGTTGGTATGACTGGACGCGAAGTATTCATATACTTCATAGATAGAGGAGAGTGAAAAATGAATGGTCTTCTTGGTCTTCTGGGTTGGCTTATTGGCGGCGCGATCGTCGGTTGGGTGGCGAGCATCATCACCGGCCGCAACGCGCAGCAGGGTCTGTTGGGTAACATCGTCGCCGGCATTGTCGGCGCGTTCGTCGGCGGGGCGCTCTACGGCGCTTTGACCGGCAACGGCTTCAGTTTCGAGTGGAGTATCGGCAGCTTCCTGGTGGCCCTGGTCGGCGCGGTCATCGTGCTGTTCCTGTGGAACCTGCTCACCCGCGGCCGCGCCTAAGCGACGGCCGCTATCTTACTTAAAGCAACGCTTTCGTTCGTTCGCGGTTCCATCGGCCCCGGTTGGCGAAACCCAACCGGGGCCTTTTTCTTTGCGCCCGGACGCATGGCCCTAGCGCAGGGTCTCGCGGAAAAGGGCGATGATGCGCCGCCAGGCGTCCTCAGCCGCCTTGGGGTGATAGACCGGCCGGCGGTCGTTCATGAAGGCGTGCTGCGCGCCGGGGTAGATGACCATCTCGTTGGTCACGCCGGCGGCGTCCATCAGCGCCGCCCGCCGCCAGGCCACTTCGGGCGACACGCCGCGGTCCAGTTCGCCATAGATGGCCAGCACGGGCACGGCGATCCTGGCCGCCTCTTCCGGGGCCATCTCCGGGCCGCCGCCATAGCAGGGCACGGCCGCGCCCAGCCCGCGCAGTTGCGCCGCGCCGTGCCACGCCAGGCCGCCGCCCATGCAAAAGCCGACGACGCCGACGCGCTTCGGGGCCACGTCGTCCCGGTCGATGAGATGGTCGATGGCCGTCTGGATGACGCGCAGGGCGTCGGGGTACTCCAGGGCCATCGCCAGCTTGCGGGCCTCGTCGGGTTCGTCCGCCGTCTGGCCGTAATAGAGATCGGGGGCCAGAGCGACGAAGCCCGCGTTGGCCAGCCGGTCGGCCGTGTCGCGGATGTTGTCGTTCAGCCCCCACCACTCCTGAATGACGATGACTCCCGGCCAGGGGCCGTCGCCGGTGGGCCGGGCCAGGTAGCCGCGGGTGGCGCGGCCATTGACAAGAAGTTCGATATCGGGTTGGCGGGTCATGGATGAATGAAGATCCTCCTGTCCTGTCAGGCTGTCGTTTGCGCCGCATAGGCGGCCAGGGCGCGCTCGCGCGCCAGGGCGTGGTCGATGATGGGCGCGGGATAGTCGCGGCCGATGACGCAGCCAGCGGTGCGCTGCTCGGCCGCGCTCAGTCGCCACGGCTCGTGGATGGTGGCGTCGGGCACGCCGGCCAGCACGGGCAGCCAGCGGCGCACGTAGTGGCCGGCGGGGTCGAACTTGCGCCCCTGGGTGACCGGATTGAAGACGCGGAAGTAGGGCGCGGCGTCGGTGCCCGTGCCCGCCGTCCACTGCCAGCCGCCGTTGTTACTGGCCGGGTCGCCGTCCACCAGCCGGCGCATGAACCAGCGCTCGCCCCAACGCCAGTCGATGAGCAGGTCCTTCACCAGAAACGAGGCGACGATCATCCGGGCGCGATTGTGCATCCAGCCGGTCGTGTTCAACTGGCGCATGGCCGCGTCCACGATGGGGTAACCCGTCTCGCCGGCGCACCAGGCGATGAATTCCAGCGGGTCGTTGCGCCAGGCGATGTCGCGCGCCGCCGGCCGGAAGCTCTCGCGGGCGACGTGGGGGAAGTGGGCCAGAATGTGGCCGTAGAAGTCGCGCCAGATCAGTTCGTTGAGCCAGCGTCCTGCCCCGCCGCCGTCCTGTTCTGCTTGCGCCGCCAGCGCGGCCACGGCCGCCGCCCGCGGCGCGACCATGCCGAAGCGCAGATAGGGCGACAGGCGTGACGTGCCCTCCATGTCCACCCGGTCGCGCAGGAGGTCGTAGGCGACGATGGACTCGTCCGCGAAGGCGCGCAGGCGGCGCTGAGCCTCGGCCTCGCCCGGCGGGAAGGGCACGGCCGCGGGCAG
>JAIBAS010000501.1 GCA_019695075.1 Promineifilum sp.
CGGCCGCCCGCGGGTCGCTCCACTGCGGGCCGCCGACCGCGCCCAGCAGCACGGCATCGCTGCTGAGGCAGCCGGCCAGGGTGCTTTCCGGCAGGGGCGCGCCCGTGGCGTCGATGGCGCAGCCGCCAATGAGACCCTCTTTGTAGGCGAACGTGTGGCCATAGCGGGCGGCGACGGCGTCGAGCACACGGCGCGCCTCAGCGACCACTTCGGGGCCGATGCCGTCGCCGGGGAGAAGCATGATTGTGGCGTTCATGGGTGTTCCTTA
The DNA here is from genome assembly GCA_019695075.1 of Promineifilum sp. GTDB lineage: Bacteria > Chloroflexota > Anaerolineae > Promineifilales > Promineifilaceae > Promineifilum. Next base: position 269 of record JAIBAS010000501.1, read on the forward strand.
ATGGCTGCTCTCGGCGCGCAGGTCGGCCGTCGTGCCGCCGCTGGCGCGAACGAGGTCGGCCGGGGCGATGGCGAAGACGGTGTTGGGCGTGCCCGCGGCGGCCCAGATGATGTTGTAGGTGGTCAGGTCTTCGTCCACCAGCACGGGCATGGCTGTGGCGTGGCCGAAGGGGGGCACGCCGCCGATGGCGTAGCCGGTAGCCGCGCGGACGGTGTCGGCGCCGGCGCGCTCGACCTGCTTGCGGCCGACGCCAAACAGGCCGGCCAGCTTGCGCGTGTCGAGCTGGTTCTTGCCCGACACGAGGGCCATGACCGGCTCGCCGCCGACGGTGAAGACCAGGCTCTTGACGATCTGGCCGACCTCACAGCCGACGGCCGCGGCGGCGTCTTCGGCCGTGCGCGTTGATTGGGCGAAGGTGACGATGTCGATGGTCAGGCCCAGCGCCGCGGCGGCGTCGGCCACGCGCTGGGCGGAAGGGGGCAGGGGTGAATGCAACATGATTGGCGTTCCGTCAGCCCGTCACCAGGGCGTACTCCATGCTATCGGCCAGCGCCCGCCAACTGGCGTCGATGATGTTGGGGCTGGCCCCGACGGTGCTCCAGCGGCGCGCGCCCTGTCGCGTCTCGATGAGGACGCGCGTCGTGGCGGCGGTGTTGTTCTCGCCGTCGAGGATGCGCACCTTATAGTCTTCCAGGCGCACGCTGGAGATTTGCGGATAGACGCCGCTGAGCGCCGCGCGCAGAGCCGCGTCGAGGGCGTTGACCGGGCCGTTGCCCTCGGCCACGGTGTGCATGATGCGCGGCCCGACGCGCACCTTGACCGTCGCCTCGACAATGGAGCCGCGCCCGCGCCGCCGCTGCACCATGACCCAGTAGTCGGTCATCTCGAATGGCGGCACGTAAGCCGGGTGGGTGCGCCGCAGCATCAGCTCGACCGACGCCTCGGCCCCCTCGAAGGTGAAGCCCTGGGCCTCCAGCTTCTTGATCTGCTCCAGCACGGCCGGCAGGTCGAGGCTTTCCGGGTTGAGGTTGAACTGCCTGATCTTGTCCACCAGATTGCCGCGGCCGGACAACTCCGAGACAACGCTGCGCTGGCGGTTGCCGACCTGTTCCGGCAGGATGTGCTGGTAGCTGCCGGGGTTCTTGAGCATGGCGGCGACGTGGATGCCGCCCTTGTGGGCGAAGGCGCTGGCGCCGACGAAGGGCAGGTGGTCGTCGTGGGTCAGGTTGGCCAGTTCGGCCACGTAGCGCGATAGGTCAGTCAGACCGGCCAGGCCCTCGGCCGAGACGCAGTCGTAGCCCATCTTGATCTGCAAGTCGGGGATGATGGTGCATAAGTTGGCGTTGGCGACGCGCTCGCCGTAGCCGTTGACCGTGCCCTGCACCTGCATCGCCCCGGCGCGGACGGCGGCCAGCGTGTTGGCCACGCCGCAGCCGGCGTCGTCGTGGGTATGGATGCCCACGGGCACGCCCGGCCCTAGCCGCTCGATGACGCGGCCGGCGACTGCCTCTACGTCCCAGGGCAGCGAGCCGCCGTTGGTATCGCACAGGACGACGCAGGCCGCGCCGCCGGCAGCGGCGGCCTCCAGCGTCGCCAGGGCGTAGGCCGGGTCGGCGCGGTAGCCGTCGAAGAAGTGCTCGGCGTCGTAGATAACCTCTTTGCCCTGAGCGGCGCAATAGGCCACGCTGTCGCCGATCATGGCCAGGTTCTCGGCCGGCGTCGTCTCCAGCACATCGACGACGTGCAGCCCCCAGCTTTTGCCGACGAGGGTGACGACGGGCGTCTCCGCGCCCAGCAGGGCGGCGATGTTGGCGTCGTCGGCCGGGCGGGTGTCCTTGCGGCGGGTGCTGCCGAAGGCCGCCAGGCGCGCGTGGCTCAATCCCAGCGACGGCGCGCGCCGGAAGAACTCGACATCCTTGGGGTTGGAGCCGGGCCAGCCCCCCTCGATGTAGTCCATGCCGAAGGCGTCCAGCCGCTGGGCGATCTTGAGCTTGTCGTCGAGCGAATAAGAGATGCCCTCGCGCTGCGTGCCGTCGCGCAGGGTGGTGTCGTAGAGTTGGATGTGTTGCATAGTTGTTAGTGGTTGGTGGTCGGTGACCAGTGGGTCAGTATCCAGTATCCAGTATCCAGTATCCAGTATCCAGTATCCAGTATCCAGTATCCAGTATCCAGTGTTCAGTAGGTCAGTGGGTCAGTGAGTCAGTAGGTCAGAGTGGCCGTCAGTGAATTCTAGCCCCTAATCCCTAACCCCTAACCCCTGTGTTGACGCGCTGCGGGTGGGCGGCCTCGAACGCCTCGATGGCCGGGCCGTGCTTCAGCAGGTAGCCGAGCTGATCCAGGCCCTCCAGCAGGCAGACTTTGCTGAAGGCGTCGATGGGGAAGGTCACACGCCGGCCGTCGGGCAGGATGAGCGATTGCGTATCCAGGTCAATGGTGATCTCCGTCGTCGGGTCTTCGCTGACCAGGCTGACCAGCTGTTCGTGGGTGTCGTCATCGACGATGAGCGGCAGCAGGCCGTTCTTCAGGGCGTTGTTGCGGAAGATGTCGGCGAAGGAAGTGCTGATGATGGCCCGGAAGCCGTAGTCGGTCAGCGCCCAGGGGGCGTGCTCGCGGCTGGAGCCGCAGCCGAAGTTGTCGCCGGCCAACAGGATGCGCGCGCCGGCGTATTCCGGCTGGTTGAGCGGGAAGTCGGCCACGGGCTGCCCCTCGCCGTCGTAGCGCCAGTCGGCGAAGAGGTTCTGGCCCAGGCCGGCCTTGCTGATGGTCTTTAGAAAGCGAGCCGGGATGATCTGGTCGGTGTCGATATGGTCTTTAGGGATGGCCACGAGGCGGCCGGTCAGGTTAGTGAATGGTTCCATTGTATTTATTCCTTCGGTAGGGGCGGGTCTCAGACCCGCCCCTACGGGTGTGGCGTCGCCCGATG
>JAIBAS010000560.1 GCA_019695075.1 Promineifilum sp.
GTAGGGGCGGGTCTCAGACCCGCCCCTACCATCACCACACCCGCCGTAGGGGCGGGTCTGAGACCCGCCCCTACTGATCGGTGTCGTCGTGGTCGCCAAAGTCGAACAACTCGCCGATGGATTGGCGGTAGTAGTTCTGGCGGATGGCCCCGGCAAACACCGGGCCGGTGGACAGAACCACCAGCTTGGGATAGTCCCGCGGCGAGCGCTGGGGCACGGTGTCGGTGGTGACGATCTCGCAGATCTGCGGAATGTCACACAGCCGATCCAGCGCGCCGTGGAGGAACAGGCCGTGGGTGCAGATGAGGTAAATCTCTTCCAGGCCATTGTCCAGCAGCAGGCGAGTCAACTCCTCGATAGTGCCGCCCGTGGCGATCTCGTCGTCGTGGATAAGTGCGCGCCGGTAGCCGCTCACCTGCCGGCCGATCAGCCCACCGATCTGCACCTTGGAGTCGGACAGGCGCGTCTTGTTGGCCACGGCCGCGCCCAGGCCCAGCATCTCGGCAAAGCGCAGCGCCGACTTGGCGCTGCCCACGTCGGGGGCGACGACAACGGTGTCCTCGGCGTCAAACGCGCGCGTGCGGAAGTAGTCGGCGAAGAGGCCGCGCGCGGTCAACGGGTCGGTGGGCACGGGGAAGAAGCCATGCACCTGCGGCGAGTGTAGCGTCATGGTCATCACGTGCGTCGTTCCGGCCGTGCGCAGCAAATCGGCCACCAGCCGGGCAGTGATGGAAATGCGCGGCGCGTCCTTCTTGTCCGAACGGGCATAGGAGAAGTAGGGGATGATCGCGTGAATCTCGCGCGCCGCCGCGCCCTTGGCGATGTCGATCATCATCAACAGTTCCATCAGATGATCGCTGACCGGCGGTACGAGCGACTGCACCAGAAAGACGGCCCGGCCGCGCACGCTGGCGCCCAACTGCACGAACAGGTTGTCGTTGCTGAAACGCGAGAAATGCGTTTCCTCCAGCCGAATCCCCAGCCAATTGGCCATCGACGCGGCCAAAGCCGGATTCGACCGGCCACTAAACAGACGGACATCACTCTGCGTCAGGGGTAACGCTTTGAGGCTCATGGCTTCCTCCGGGCATGGACGCGGGCCGGCGCGACCGCCGCGCCTTGGCGCGCAGATGCCTAACCCTTATTATCCCCGTCGCCGCGGCGCGATCAACCCGGCCAGCCTAATTGAACGCCGTTTTCACGGCCAGCGCTTGCCGCAACAAGGCCAGGTAGCGGCGGCGCGAGATCTCCACCGCGCCCACCTTCATCAGGTGCGCCGTCTGGAACTGCGTATCCAGCAGCCGGAAGTCGCGCGCCCGCAAGTGCTGGACAAGGTAATAGAGAGCGACCTTGCTGGCGTCGCGACAGCGGCTGAACATGCTCTCGCCGGCGAAGAAGCCACGAATGCTGACGCCGTACAGGCCACCAACAAGCTCCGCCCCCTGCCACGCCTCGACACTGTGGGCGAAACCAAGCCGGTGCAGATCCACGTAAGCGCGCTGAAGCTCAGCGCTGATCCACGTCTGCTCGCGGCCGGGGGCCGGCGCGGCGCAGGCGGCGATGACCGCCGCGAAGTCCGTGTCGAAGCGCACGTCGAACGCGCCTCGATGGAGGACCCGCCGCAACGACTGCGACACGTGCAGCCCGTCCAGTGGCAGGATAGCCCGCGGGTTGGGCGAGTACCAGTAGATGCGGCCGTCCTCGTGGGCCATCGGGAAGATGCCCTGCATGTAGGCCGACAGCAGTGTTTCAGGACTCAAGTCCATTCGTTGGCTCCGCGCCAAGGCGCACTATAATCGAGCGCCATCCGCTTCACTCTGGAGGATACCAGCATGTACGACATCACCCACCTCCGCGAGACCGAATTCCCGCACGCCGCCACCCTGACCTACCTTAACCACGCCGGCATCGCGCCCCTGCCCCAGCGGGCCAAGCGCGAGATTCAGGCCGCCGTCGAAGCGCTCAGCGCCGATCCCAACGACTATTTCGGGCGCGTCGGGCTGCCGGCGCTCACGGCCCTGCAGGCCGAGCTGGCCCGGTTCATCAACGCCGCCGACCCATCGGAGATCGTCTTCATCACCAGCACCAGCGCTGCCCTGAACGCCATCGCCCAGGCCATCGACTGGCGGCCGGGCGACCGCGTCCTGTTTTGCGACCTCGAATTTCCATCCAACGCCTACCCGTGGGTGAGCCTCCAGCGCGACGGCGTCGAGAGTTGCATCGTTCCGGCCGACAACGGCGGCCTGACCCTCGCCGCGGTCGAGCGCGCCGTCAATGAGCGTACGCGCGTCGTCGCCGCCAGCGCGGTGCAGTTCTTCACCGGCCACCGCACCGACCTGGCCGCCATTGGCCAGTTCTGTCGCCGGCGCGGTATCCTCTTCGTCGTCGATGCCATCCAGTCCATTGGCCATATGCCCTTTGACGTGGAGGCGATGGGCATCGACGTGCTGGCCACGGGCGGCCAGAAGTCGCTGCTGGGCCTGCCGGGCGTCGGTTTCATGTACGTCCGCGGCGAGGTGGCCGAAGCCATGCGCCCGCGCCTGATCCATTCCAACGCCACGGTCGATTACCTGCACTGGCTGGCCTACGACCTGACCCCCGCGCCCGGCGCGGCGCGCTTCCTGGCCGGCACGCCCAACATTGCCGGCATCATCGGCCTGGGGCCGAGCCTGGCCCTGCTGCGCGAGCTGGGCGTGGCCCACATCGACGCCCACACGTCAGCCCTCAGCCGCTACGCCATCGAACAGCTGTCGGCCGCCGGCCTGCGCGTCATCACGCCGCCCGACGCGCTGGGGCCAATCGTCACCTTCCGCTCGCCGGTGGACGCGGCGGCGACCGAGGCCATCGTCCAGCGCCTGGCTGCCGAGCGCGTCGTCGTCGTCAAGCATCTCGACGCTGCCGGCGCGGCTTACCTCCGCCTTTCAACCCATTGCTATAATGTCCGCGAGGAGATCGACTGCTTCGTCGAGACGTACCAACGTTTGAGCGCCGCGACGGGTTAGCCGAAACCGACCTGCGGCTCGTGGTCCTGGCTGCTTTCCCACCACTGGCGGATGCGCCCGCCGATGGGCCGGCCGATGGCGCGCTCCAGCTCGTAGACCACGTCCCAGAGTTGCGCGAAGTCCACGCCTGTGCCCAGCCCCATCTTGTGGGCCATGAAGACGATGTCCTCGGTGGCCAGGTTGCCGGCCGCGCCGGGCGCAAACGGGCAGCCGCCCAGCCCGCCGACACTGGCATCGAAGATGCGGATGCCGGCTTGCAGGGCCACGGCGGCATTGGCCAGGCCGAGCGCCTGGGTGTCGTGCAGGTGGGCGGCCAGCCGGTTGATGTCGATGTGCCGGGCGATGCGGTCGATGAGCCGGCCGACCGACAGCGGGTCGGCGTGGCCGATGGTGTCGGCCACGGCGATCTCGTCCACGCCCCAATCGGCGATCTCCTGCACCACGGCCATTGTTTTGTGCGGCGAGACCGGCCCCTCGAACGGGCAAATCCAGGCCGTCATCACGTAGAAGCGCGTCCGCAGGCCGGCCGCCTGCGCCCGCGCCACCAGGCGGCGCGCCGTGGACATGGCCTCAGCGGGCGAGTTGTGGGTATTGCGCCGGCTGAAGGTCTCGCTGACGGCCGCGCCAAAGGCCAGCGACCGGCAACCGCTGAGCACGGCCCGGTCGAAGCCGCGGTCATTGAAGACCAGCCCGGTTAGCTCAATGCCGTCCGCGCCATAATGGGCGACGGCGGCGGCCATCACCTCGTCGGCGTCGGCCAACTGTGGCACGGCCGCGGGGTGCACGAAACTGGTGACCTCGATGTGGCTCAGGCCGGCGGCCACAAGCCCATCGATCAGCCGCCCCTTCTGCGCCGCGCTCAGAACGGTCGCTTCGTTCTGCAAGCCGTCGCGGGGGCCAACCTCGTAGACCTTGACAAGCTCGTTCATCCAGTCGCGGGCATCAGGTGTTGGCGAAAGAAGTCGGTGATGGTGTTGTAGCAGGTGACCCGGTTTTCGTACTTGAGCACGTCGTGCCCTTCGTCGGCGAACATCAGGTAATCGACCTCCTTGCCCAGGGCGCGCAGTTGCTCAACCACGTCGCGTGACTCGCGCTCGATCACCCGCGGGTCGTTGCGTCCCTGGATGACCAGCAACGGGCACTGGATGGCCGTGATGTAGCTGCGCGGCGAGCGCTCGACGAGAAAGTCGCGATCTTCTACCGGATCGCCGCAAGCGATGGCGAAGTAGGGCTTCCACGTCTCCGGCAGCCGGTCGATGAAGGTCAACAGGTCATAGGGGCCGAACATGTCCACGGCCGCCGCCCACAGCTCCGGGTGGCGCGCCGCCAACGTCAGGGTCATGTAGCCGCCATAGGAGCGGCCGATGACCGCCGCCCGCGAGGCGTCCACGCGCGGGTCGTCGGCCAGCAGCTTCATGGCGTGGACGTGGTCGAGCCGGTCTTGCCCGCCCCAGTCGCGATCGACGTGCTTGGTGTAGCTGAGGCCGTAGCCGGTGCTGCCACGGACATTGGGCACGAAAACGGCAAAACCGTTGAGCGCCAGGAACTGGATGAGGGGCATGGAGAACCAGGCGAAGTCCGGCCGCTCCTGGCCCTGCGGGCCGCCGTGGACATAGTAGACCAGCGGACGCGGCCCCGTGTAGCCCAGCGCCGGCGGCGGCAGGTACAGCCGGGCCGACACGCGCAGGCCATCCTGGGAAACAAACGAGGCGTCTTCGCCCGGCGACAGGCGCTCCGCCGGCAGACCGAGGACGCGCTCGCGGGTGTGGCGGCGCACCTGGTCGCGCCGGGGGCCTTCGACGGTGTAGATCTGCGTCGGCGAGGTCGCCGTGGAGAAGCTGAGAACGAAGCGATCGGCCGCCTTGTCGTAGTTAAAGCCGTCCATCACCCCACCGGCCAGCTCATCCCGGCCGCAGATGACCGCGCCCAGCTCCATTGTCAGCGCCGCCTCATCGAACCGGCCCTCGTAGAGCCAGGTGCAGCCGTCGATGTTGTACTGCACGGCATAACGGTCGCCGCGCAGATGCACCAGGTTTTCCATCTCGCCCGCACCGGTGTGGACGACGCCGCGCACTTCCACACGGGCGATCTCGTGCGGCGTGTCCGGCCGGATGGCGGCCAGCCCATAGGTGTCCTCAAAGAGGCTGGTCGTCAGCAGCAGGCTGTCGCCGGACGGAGAGAACTCAGTCGCGCCAAAGCTCGTCAGCGGCGCTTCCTCGCCCGGCGCGCGCTCGGCCAGGGGCTTGCCGTAGAGAACACGCGGCCCCTCGCCGCCCTCCGTCCACAGCATCAGTACGTTGTCGCCGACTGTGTAGCCCTCGTTTAGCACCACGCGCCGATTGGCGGCATCGCCGGCCAATGCCGCCCCGCCGTACATGCTGCGGTACAGCTCGGTCAATTCGCCCGTGGCCAGATTGGCCCGAAAGCTGACGTTGACCGGCTCGTGGCGCGACTCGCCGTAGAAGTAGGCCACATTGGCTTCTTCGTCGTGATGGGACAGGTGGCAGCGGTAGCCCGTCAGCGCCTCCCCGAAGATCGCTTCAGGGTAGCCGCCGTCGATGGGGATCCACATCGGCTGGTAGTTCTCGTCGCCGTCGTGGTCGAGCATGAGCAGGATCTTGCCCAGGCCGGGGTAGACCTGGAACAGGCGCGCGACGTGATGGGGATTCTGCAGGGCTACGTCGGGCGGCAGCAACGGCTCCGGTACGCTGCCGCCGGCATCCATCGCGTAGAGGCTCAGCCGGCCGCTGAGGTTGCTGACGAAGAAGATGCGGTCGCCGACGATCTGCGGCACCTGAAAGAGCCGCGCCGATAGCAGGGACTCAATACGAGCAGTCATGCCTTATTTCTCCAACGTTGACGTATCCCCCTCGGCCTGGCCAAGGGCGCGCGCTTTCAGGACGCGGCGCATGATCTTGCCGGAGCGCGTCTTGGGCAATTGTTCGACGAATTCAACGGTCGATGGCTTGGCGATCGGCCCCATCTCGTGGCCGACGTGATCGATCAGAGCGCGGGAGAGGGCCTCGCTGGGCGATTCCCCCTGCCGCAGAATGCAATAGGCCTTGATGATGTTGCCGCGCAACTGGTCGGGCACGCCGATGACGGCCGCCTCGGCCACGGCCGGGTGGCTGACCAGGGCGCTCTCGATCTCGGCCGTGCCCAGCCGGTAGCCGGAGACCTTGATGACGTCGTCGATGCGGCCGATGATCCAGATGTAGCCGTCCTCGTCCTTGCGCGCGCTGTCGCCGGGCAAATACCAGCCCTGCTCCTCGTAGCGGCTCCAGTACTGCTGCACGTAGCGGTCGGGATCGCCGTAGATCGTCCGCAGCATGGCCGGCCAGGGCGTCTTGATGACCAGATAACCCTCGTCGTTAGCGGCCACCGACTGCCCCTCCTCGTTGACCACATCCACCTCGACGCCGGGGAAGGCCCGCGTGCCGGAACCGGGCTTCAGGGGCACGCACGGCAGCGGCGTGATCATGAACATGCCCGTCTCCGTCTGCCACCAGGTGTCCATGATGGGGCAGCGCTCCTTGCCGATGACGCGGTAGTACCAGCGCCACGCCTCCGGGTTGATCGGCTCGCCGACGGAGCCGAGCAGCCGCAGGCTGGACAGGTCGTGAAGGTTGGGCCACGACTCGCCAAAGCGCATCAGGCCGCGGATGGCCGTCGGCGCGGTGTAGAGAATGGTGACGCGATACTTGTCGATCATCGACCACCAGCGGTCGGGGTTGGGGTGCGTCGGCGCGCCCTCGTACATGAAGCTCGTCGCCCCCAACACCAGCGGCGCGTAGACGATGTAGCTGTGGCCGGTGATCCAGCCGGGGTCGGCCGCGCACCAGTAGATGTCGTGGGGCTTGATGTCGAAGACCCACTTCAGCGTCGTCGCCGTGCCGACCATGTAGCCGCCGTGGGTGTGGAGGATGGCCTTGGGCCGGCCGGTCGTGCCCGACGTGTAGAGCATGAACAGCGGCGACTCGGCGTCCATGTGCTCCGTCGGCGTCCTGGGGTCGGCGATGGGCAGAGCCATCAGGTCGTGATACCAATGGTCGCGGTCGGCTACCATCTCGACCGCCTGCCCGGTGCGCTTGACGACGATGACGCTCTGCACGGGGTTGTTGCGCTGCAACGCCTCGTTGACGATGTCCTTCAGATGCACGATTTCGCCGCGCAGCCAGGCCCCGTCGCAGGTCACCAGTACCTTGGAGTTGCTGTCCAGGATGCGGTCATAGAGCGCCTCGACGGAGAAACCGCCGTAGACCACGGAGTGGATAGCGCCGATCTTGGCGCAGGCCAGCATGGCGATGGCCAGTTCGGGGATGCGACCCATGTAGATGGTCACGCGGTCGCCCCGGCCGACGCCCTGCGACTTCAGCACGCCGGCGAACTTGGACACCTCATAGCTCAACTGCTGGTAGGTGTAGGTGCGCGTGTCGCCCGGTTCGCCCTCGAAGAGCAGAGCCGCCTTATTGCGCGTGGCCGTGCGCAGGTGGCGGTCGAGGGCGTTGTGGACGATGTTAACCTGCGCGCCATCGAACCACTTGTAGAAGGGCGCGTTGGTCTCGTCAAGCACCGTATCCCAGGGCGCGTACCACTCGAAGCCCTCGGCGGCAATGCGCCCCCAGAAGGCGGATAGATCGGCCGCGGCCTCGGCATAGACCTTGTCGTAATCGCGAATATGGGCATGGGTAACAACTTCCGGCGCGGGGTAGTACACTTCCCCGACCATCTGCTTCTGCGTAGACATGAGTGCCTCCAATGCGGGATGGAACGGTCACCAATGGTGTTAAGCAACTTTTGGCAGCGTAAGTATAATGGGCCGGAGCCGTTTCGTAAAATGAGGGAATGCCCATGACACCGAACAAGATCGTGATCATTGGCGCGGGCAGCGCCAGCTTCGGCCCGACAACGTTAGCGACCGTCCTGCGCGATGAGGCGCTGCGCGGCAGCGCGCTGGCGCTGGTCGATCTGAACGCCCGCAGTGCTGAGAACGCCGCCCGTGTGGCCGAGCGCATGAATGCCGCCTGGGGCGCGAACATGACCATCAGCGCCACGACGGAGCGGCGCGAAGCCCTGCCCGGCGCGACCCACGTCGTCGTTTCTATCGAAGTCGCCCCGCGCGAAGCCCTGTGGGAGCTAGACTGGCAAGTGCCGCTGCGCCACGGCCTGCGCCAGCCCTACGCCGAGAACGGTGGGCCGGGCGGGCTAATGCACACCTGCCGGCAAGTCCCCGCCCACCTGGCCATCGCCCGCGACATGGAGGAACTGTGCCCGGCGGCCTGGCTCATCCTGTTCAGCAACCCCTTGCCGCGCCTGGTGCGGGCCATCAGTAAGTACACCCGCATTCGCACCGTGGGCAAATGCCATCAGATCAACGTCGGCTACGGCCTCGTCGCCGCCCTGCTGCGCGACCGCTTCGGCGTCGAAGTGCCCGACGGCGTGACCCTCCACTCCGACCCGGGCAACACCGGCGTCGTCCACACCCTGGCCGCGGCCGGCCGGCAGCACGTCAGCATCACCTCGGCCGGCCTCAACCACTTCATCTGGCTGCTGGACATCCGCGACCGGGCCACGGGCGAAGACCTCTACCCCGCCCTGCGCGTCGCTGTCGCCGACGCCCCGCCGTCGCTGGAACCGCTGTCGCTCGATCTCTTCCGTGCCTTTGGCCTGCTGCCCATCGCCGGCGATACCCACCTGGCCGAGTACCTGCCCTGGCTCCACGACCCCGTCGCCCAGCCATGGGAGACCTACCGCCTGCCGCTCTATGACTGGCGCGGCAACGAGGGCGTGCGCGATGTATTGCAGGGGATGATGCAGATGCTGGCCGACGGCGTTTTGCCGGTGGAGGGCATGCGCGAAGCCCCCAGCGAGGGCGCGGCCGAACTCATCGCCGGGCTGAGCGGCCGGACGTACCTCGATGAGACCGTCAACGTGCCCAACTGCGGCGCGCTGGCCGGGTTGCCGGCCGACGCCGTCGTCGAAGTGCCGGCCATCGTCGGCCCGGTGGGCATCCGTCCGGCCCAGCTGGGCCAACTGCCCGCGCCGGTGACCGAGCTACTGCGACGCGAGGCGGCGCTGGTGGAGCTTGTCGTCGATGCCGCCGTCACCGGCGACCGCGACCTGGCCCTGCAAGCGCTGCTGCTCGACCCCATGACCGGCGACATCGGCCGCGCGCGAGCCATCCTCGACGACTACTTGCAGACGTTCGCCGCCTATCTGCCGCAGTTCGTTTAGGGTCAGACCTTGTTAGCTCGCGCTGGGCGGCGAGACGGCGTCGTTGGCGGGCGCGAGGTCAGCGTCGCCGGCGCGGCCGTTGGCCTCGGCCGCCGGCTCGACCTCATTGTCCGGGAAGAGATAGCCGCAATAGGGGCAAATATCCCAGTGCAGTTCCAGCGGCGAGCGGCAGACGGGACAGGGCTGGCGCAGGTGGGTATGGCAGGCGGGGCAGAGGAACCAGTTGGGCTGTGTCGGCCGGGCGCAAGTGGGGCAAACTGGCTTGTCCTCGATCTGCTGCAACAGGGCTTCCTGCTCCAGGGCGCGGTCATAGGCCGCGGCCAGCGTCTCGCGCGGGCGCAGCAGCAGGTAGACGACCAGCCCGACGACCGGCAACAGGGCCACCAGCAGGATGGTCAGCACGGCAGCCACGGTCGAACGCGAGCGCGTGCGGACGTCGCGGTAGGCCCAGACGACCAGAGCCAGCCAGACCAGGGCCAGCAGCCCACCGGCCGCGCCCAGCAACACGGTCAAATAGTTCGCGAAATTTGTCATCGATGCCCTACTCGCGGCCGATTGTATCACGCGCCGACGAAAAGACCCCCGGTTTCGCCAGGGAAACCGGGGGCCACATTCACAAAAGGATCAGGGGGATCGACCCGGGGCTTAGACGCCCTGCTGCTGCTCTTTCTGCGACTTGCGCGTCCGCCGCGCCGCCTTCTTCTTGGCGATGCGGTTCAGTTCGCTCTTGGACACAAACCAGCGCTTGCGGCGCACGTCGGTCAGCACGCGGCTCTTGACCACTTCACGGCTGAAGCGGCGGAGCAACTGCTCACCCGACTCATCGGGTCGAAGCGTTACCTTAGGCAGAGTATTCACCCCCTTTGTCTTGAAGATTGGTCATCGGCAGGATGATACCACGGCCACGCCGGCGCGGCAAACGCTCATTGGCAGCGCTGCCCAGGCGGCTATAATGGCGGCGACGGGCACAGACCCATTGACACCAGACACTCGGAGGCAAAAACCCATGGACCCTGTTGGCATCGCCATCTTCACCATCTTCGCCCTGCTTCTTTTGGCGGCGATTGTTCTGCCCAAGCTGCAACGCTCCCGCGCGCGGCAGTAGGGCGCTGATGACCGTCCTCAACCTCTTGTGGCGCAAGGGCCGCCCCGTGACCTGGATCGCGGCGGCCCTTTTGCTGACGGTCGCCGTTCACTTCGCCGCTCGCCCCGCCCCTTCCATCGCCCAGGCGCGCCGCCCCACCGTCGTCGCCCGCATCTACTACACCAACCCGGCCGACCTGGCCCGGCTGACGGACGTTGACCTGTGGGAGTACAACAACGTCGCCGAGGGCTACGTGTTGGCCGCCGCGGACGGCGCGGCCCTCGACAGGCTGCGGGCGGCCGGCTGGCGCGTCGCCGTCGATA
>JAIBAS010000354.1 GCA_019695075.1 Promineifilum sp.
CCTCGTCGGCGGCGCGGGCGACGACGCCGCGACAACCCAGCGCCCAGGCCGCGGCGGCGCTGTCCTCGTCCGGGGCCAGGGCCAGCACGGGCAGGGCGTGGCCCAGCCGATCCTCATGCTCGCGGGATGCGTCCCAGCCCACATCCCAGACGACGACATCGGCCGGGTCGAGTTCGCCGTCGGCGGCATCGGCTAGCAGGGCCGCGCTGCCTTGCAACACAACCAGGCAGCCGGGCAAATTGGCCAGCAGCGCCGCCAGCCCGGCCCGCGCCAGAGGGTCGTCGGCCAGAACAATGAGCCGCAGGAGATCGTCCATGATGTGCCAGCATAGCGCCGCCATCTATGAGGATGATTAGATTGTCGCCGGCTGGGCGCAATTGCCGTGCAGGGCTATTGTCGTGTGACCGACAGGTTGTAGGTCGTGGCGATACCGTCGATCTCGGCCAGGCTGATGGCGTAGAGGCCGCTCGTCGCCAGCGTGGCATTCAACGTCTCGGTCTCGCCCGTACCGCCGTCGTCCATCGAATCGACAGACTCGCCATCCGCGTCGTACAGGTCAAAGTAGAAGTCGCCGTTGGTGGGGTCCAGAACGATGGTCACGTCGTCGCCGGCCGCGGCTGTGAAGAACCAGTAGTGCGTGGCGCCCTCTGGCATCTGCACGCCGGTGCGGGGCGTCCCTAGGGTGATGTAGCCGGCGATGCTCGTTGGGAACTCCTCGTCGGTGCCGGAGAGGATGGCGTAATCGGCCGCCGCGCCGTTGGCGGTCGTTACGTGGACCTGGTAGTCGCCCTCGCCGGTGATGTTGGCCGCGGCGATGATCTCCGGCACGCCCGGCGCGGCCGTGTTCTGGCGGTTGATGATGGTTTGGCCTTCGCGGAGCAGCGATACGACGATATCGGCCGGCTGGGCGGCAATGACGTAGATGGTATAGGTCTCGCCCTCGAAGACCTCCTGATCCCAGCGATCGGTTGTGCCCGCGGCCAGAGTCGTGACCACAAAGCTCTCGTAGAAGTCGTCCCAACTACCCTTGGTGATGATCTGCCCCGGGCCGCTGGACGTCGTCGGCGTGGCTGTCGGCGGCGTGCCGGTGACGGTTGGCGTGGCTGTCGGCGGCGTGCCGGTGATTGTCGGCGTGCCCGTGGTCGGCGTACCCGGCGTGCCCGGCGTCTCGCTGGCCGCCGCCGTGACTGAAGCAACCGCGGTGATTGTGGTTGCCGGGGTGGGCAGGGGCACGGTGGGTAGGAATTCGTCCGTCGGCGCGGGGAAGTCGTCCACCGGGAAGGTCGGCTCCTCGGTGGGGCTTTCCTCCGGCACGGGAGTGGGGAAAGAGAAGTCCTCGGTCGGCGCGAGCGGCGGCTCGCCCTCCAGCGTCGGCGCTTCGGCCACGGCCGTGCCCGGGCCGCCGGGCGTCAGCGTCACCTGCGTCAGCGGGCTGGGCGAGAGGATGCGGCCGACGTTGAGATACCACACTTCGCGAGTCACGGCACTCTTGCCACAGCCGACCAGCCCTTCCCACCGCTGCCAGCGCCCTTCGGCGGTCATGAGCAGCCCCTCCGGCAGCAGTTGGCGCACCTGCTGGTCATAGCCGCCGGCCAGCACCAGCAGCCCTTCCTCGCCCAGCCCCCACGTCGCCGGCGAGCGGAACGGCTCGGCCTCGCACACCAGGAGCGGCTGCTTGCGGAAGACGCCGGTGACCTGCACTAACGCATCCAGGTAGAGGCCGGGCGCGGCGGCCAGTTCGGTCACGGTCAGGGCAATCGGCCCGCTGGCCGTGGGCGAGGGCGTGGCCGCGGCCGTGGGGAACGGCGTCGGCGCGCCACCCGCGCGCCCGCGGCAGGCGGCCAACAGCAGCAGAAGCGACAGGAGCAACCAGACAAAGCGACGCATCACGGGCCAAGTATAGCCGATTGCGCCGCCAAGGGAATGAGGCGCCGCTGAGCGTCCGGCCGCGGCCGGTGAACGACCGGCCGACACTCTTCGCCGTAAACCCACCGAAATACCCACTGACATTTCTCTCTCTTCGCGCTACACTTTCCGCCACTCTGGCGGGAAGACGGCTCGTCGGTGGCCTCGGCATGAGGCAAGGAAGGTGTGTGTGAAGGCAATGGAGGTTGAAGGGATGGATTATCAGCAGATGCGGCGCGAGATCGACACGAAGGGCTACACCATCGTGCGTGGCCTCCTGACCCCGGACGAGGTGGATTACTACATCGGCCGGATGGAGGCGCTATCGGGCATCACTCGCTCGGGCATGACCCGCGGCGGCGATGCGTGGAAGGGCACTGGCCGCGGCTCCGGCGGCTCGTCGTGGACGCTGCCCGACGGCGTCGCCAAATCGCGCGACTTCTGGCCGGTGGTGGTCAACGAGCGCCTGGTGGAGATCGTCCGCAACGTGGTCGATCCCAACGTGCGCTTCTTGCAGCACAACGACATCCACGTCGGCTTCTCGGCCATCTCCTGGCATCGCGACAGCGTCAACCGGGAGTACGGCGTCGGGCCGGACTGGGACGAGACGCAGGAGCCGTACAAGCTGGTGCGCTGCGGCATCTACCTGCAAACGTTCGCCGAGAGCAATTCGCGCCTCGGCTTCATCCCCGGCAGCCACAGGCCGCCCACAGGGCCGGTGTCGGGTTCAACGAAGCGCAAGGAGCGCTGGCTGAAGTGGCTGGGCGCGGCCAATTACCTGTCGCCCAAGATTCAGATGGCCATCTCCAACGCCGACTGGATTCCAACTGAGCCGGGCGACTGTGTCATCTTCGACCCGCGCACGATCCACTCCGGCAGCTACATCACCGGGCCGAAGTACTCCGTCTTCGTCGCCTACGGCGTCGAGAACAAGCACTTCTTCAACCACTACAACTACTACCGCAACGTGCGTTCCGAGTTGGGCTATGCCGACATGGCCCCCGACTTCGTCCAGTTGCTGCGCGAGCACGACCTCTACCCAGAGGAAACGCCGACCTTCGACTTCGTCGAGGGGGCGTGGGTGCCGTCGTCGCTGGTGAAGAGCCTCTACACGCGGCGGCGCGATACGCCGGTGCAGATGTAGACCTGCGGCGCGGGGCCGGGGCGGAAGATAGGGGATAAGGGTTAGGGATTAGGGAAGAGCGCTCTTCCCCTAGCCCCTATCCCCTATTTCGGGTCGCCTGGGCCTAAAGGCAACCAGGCTACACGACGACGCCGGCCGAGGCCGGCTCAGGCAACGCACGTTCGCCTCTGAAGGCCCGTTCAGGGGCCGTCGTTGACTAGCCCTGTAGCTTTAGCCCGGGGCGGGCGTGGCCGACGCGCTACTTTGCATGCACCCTAATCCGCTGTCGCCGTTGTCGCGGCGAGGATTTCGGCCGTATGGGCGCGTTCGTGGCCGGCAATCAGCTGGCAGACCTCCGCGATGGTCATGACGTACCCGCTGCCGTGGCGGCCCTTCTTGTCCCAATCCTCATCGACCAACCCGTCGATAAAGTCGAACAGGGCGACGCGGTTCTGGGCCAGGGCGGCCATCATGTCGTCGAGGCTCCTGCCCTGCATCTTCTCGACAACGCGCCGGTTCCAGCGCGTCAGGTCGAAGTCGTCGGACACGCCCGCGCCGCCGGCCTGCACCTGGGCCATCAGCGCCGTCATGCTGCGCTCCGAATCGACGACGTGGCGCAGCAGATCGAGCACACGCCACTCGCCGCCCTCCTCGGAATAGGCGCGGCCCTGCCACTGGGCGTCGCTCAGCCCGGTGATGGCGCGATACAGCCCCTCCCGCGCCGCGCGCAGTTCTTCCTTAATTGCCTGTTTGTCGGTTGTGGTCATGTTGCGTTCTCCGCATATCAGTGAACAGTGAACAGTGAACAGTAAACAGTAAACAGTGAACAGTAAACAGTGGTCAGTGGTTGGCTAGACCCCAGGGGTCTAGCCCCTGGCCCCTAATCCCTATCCCCTATCACCTATCCCCTATATCCTCTGCGGATAATAATAGCCATCGGCCTCGATAGCCGCCAGCGCTTCCTGCCAGCGGGGCGGCTGGTGGGCGCGAAAGGCATCGGCCTCGGCGGCGACGTTGTAGGCCACGCGGTGGTGGGCGGCCGACCAGCGGCCGTCGCGCCATTCCACCAGGGCGTACTTGGCCCGCCCGTCGCCGTCGCCGGGCATGCTGACCGAGCTGACGTTGAGCAGCGCCAGGCCGCCCCAGGGGCGCACGCCGGGGATGTGCAGATGGCCGTAGACGACGACGGCGGCCGTCACCCCACCGAAGAGCGGCTCCAGTTCGGCGTCGGGCTGGCGCACGTGGCCCCATTGCGCCATCTGGTCGGCCTCGGCCGGGAAGACGATGTCGTCCCAGTTGCGCGGGTTGGCGTGGACGACGAGCAGGTCGTTGGCGGCCTCGGCCGTGGGCGCGAAGCGCAGGCCGAACGGCAGCCGGCTCAGCCAAGCGGTATCGTCGGGCCGGAAGCGCGCCTGCGTCCAGGCCATCGTCGCGGCGTGCTTGTCGGGCGGCTGGGCGCGGCCGGCCAGCCAGGCATCGGTGTTGCCAACGACGGCCGGGAAGCGCCGGTCGCGCACCAGGCGCAGGCACTCAGCCGGGCGGGGGCCGAAGAGACACAGGTCGCCGGCGAAGACGACGGCATCGGGCGCGTGCCGGTCGACGTCGGCCAAAACCGCCTCCAGGGCTGCCAGGTTGCCATGAACATCGGAGAAGATTGCAATTCGCATAGCCACTCCAACTAGATAGCCTTAGCTGTTCTGTTATTGATATCGTCTTCTAGCGCCGGCTGGAACGGTTTGGTATCCGAGCGCAGGCACTCAGCCGGATGGGGGACGAACACGCATAGTTCGCCGGCGAAAACGATGGCGTCGGGCACGTGCCGGTTGACGCCGGCTAGGCTTGTTATTGATATCATCTTCCAGTGCCCGCTGGAGCCGTTCGGTATCCGACGGCTCCAGCATCTCCTGCAACTCGCGGTCGTCACTGAGGTTGATGCCCTGCTCCTCGGCCAGCCTGGTGACCAATTGCAGGAGTTTGGTCAGCTCCGCTTCGGCCATCATGTCGATGTGGAGGTCAACTTCCTCGCGCAGGTCGGCGATCTTGGCGGCGCGGTTCTGGGAGATAAGGACAATGATAGCCAGGGCGATGGCCTCCAGCGAGACAACCATCGTCAGGAAGCCGAAGGGGAAAGGATCGAACGGCTTGATGCCGGGAATGAGGCCGACGTTGATGATGATCCAGATGCCGAACCAGACGACGTTGACCACCAGGAAGATCATACTGCCGAAGGCCAGCGTCAGCTTGTCGGCCACGACTTCGGCGAAGGTGCGCTTGGCATCGGCGCGGCCCTTCAGACTGCGGCGGTACATCTCCGCTTCGGAGTAGGAATGCGATTCCCGATTGCTGTCATCGATCATGTGCCCTACTCTCCTCCCGCTTGGTCGTGTGAACGGCCGCCGGCCCCGTTGTCCGACAGGATCGTGACGAAGCCGGGGCCGCCTAGGTACAGGCCGGCATCGACATCGACGGCCAGGCCGCCGGCGTAGACGTGGGCGGCGGTGACGGCCTCCGGCCGGCGGCCGTTCAACTTGCCGATGGGCGTGTGGCCGTGGACGAAGCGGCGTCCGCCGTAGAGGCTCAGGAAGCGGGCCACGCGGGCCGGGCCGCGCTCCTCGTCCTGGAAGGCGCGCCGCTGCGAGAAGTAATCGAGCAGCAGGTCCCAATCGGCGGCGTTGTCGTCGTGCAGGATGGCGCGGATGCCGCGGTTGACCGCGCCGATGGTGCGGCCGTAGACCTGGTAGAACGTCGCGTCGGCGTGGGCCAGCAGCCAGTCGCCGTCGCGGGCCATCGCCGGCAGGGCGCGCAACCAGGCGGCGCGGGCTTCGTCCAGCCGGGCCAGGTCGGATTCGACGCCGCCGTTGTGCCGCCAACTGGTTAGAAAAGTGCCGCCGGGGCCGCCGCTGGGCTGGTCGCCGAAGCGTTGTGCGGCCAGGATGAGGACGTCGTGGTTGCCCAGCAGCGCGCCGACGCGCCCGCCGGCGGCGGCGGCCTCGCCCTGCAAGGCGCGAATGAGATCAATGGCGGCGATGCCGTCCGGGCCGCGGTCGAAGTAGTCGCCCATGAACCACAGCGTCGTCGCCCCGCCCGACCAATGGCCGGCGGCGTCGATCAGCCCCGCGCCGCGCAGGATGGCGGTCATCTTCGCATACTGGCCGTGGATGTCGCCGATGACGACCATCAGGCGCGCTCCGCCGGCCGCAGGATGAGTTCCTGGAAGTGGGCGTCGTCGTCCTCAAGGGCGATGGCGCGGAAGGACACCTCGTCAAAGCCCGCGGCGGCGGCGCGGCGGCGCAGTTCGTCGTCGGGGTAGAAGACGAAGTAGCGCTTTGGCTCGTAGGCGTCGTCGGCAAAGACGCTCTCGAACGAATAGCCGCCGTAGACGCCATAGTAAAACAGCCCGTTGGGCTGTAATACCCGCCGCACCTCGGCCAGGGCGCGCGGCAGGTCGGCCGAGGGCACATGCAGCAGGCAGTTGAGGGCGAAGACGGCGTCGAATGAGGCGTCGGGGAAGTCGAGCTGGCGGAAGTCCATCACTCGCGCGTCCAGCCCCTTGGCGTGGGCCAGTCGCACCATCTCCGGCGACAGATCGGTCATCACCACGTCAAGGCCGGCGTCGCGGAAGAAGGCGCCGCTGTGGCCCGGCCCGCCGCCGATCTCCAGCAGCCGCCGCACCCCGGCGGCGCGCAACCGCTCCAGGAACGCCGCCCGCTCGACCAGCTTCCACGAGCTTTGCGTGCCGGCATTGCGCTCCTCGGCCCTGGCGTCGTAGGCGCGGCGCAGGTTGGCGGTGATCTGGGCGTTCATGGGGGGAGTATACAGTATTCAGTATTCAGTATTCAGTATTCAGTGGTCAGTATTCAGCGGGTCAGTAAGTCGGTGGGTCGATGGGGCAGTTGAGGGCGAAGAGACCTCACGCGAAGATCGCTAAGGGCGCAAAGAACGCCAAGAAGAGTTCTTGATTTGCGTCTTCTTTCTTCTTTGCGCCCTTGGCGTCCTTGGCGTCCTTGGCGTGAGGTTCTTCCGCATCCTCCCTGGCCACGGCGACAGGCTGACAGCCTGTACTACCGCGGCGCTTCCCCTTCTTCTCTAGCCCCTAACCCCTAACCCCTAGTCAAAACGGCCCCCGTCAATTTATCCCCTGCTCAGTTTCGTGCATTTGTCTGGTACTTTGGTACACTATGCGCGGGTTGTCCCCAAGGGGTGATGAAGGGGGAAGGGGAGTTAATAGCCGTCCGGCGTCGGCCGCCCGCGCAGCGCCGGGTCCTTACCACGATCCTTGTCGTTAGGAGAATACTGACCCATGTCCCGATCCCGCACGCTCATTCGTGTAGCCCTTTTACTCATGTTGGCGCTGGTCGCGTTTGCCGCGCGACAGGCGCCGCCGGCTTCGGCCCTTTCGCCTGACGTTGTCATCAGCCAAATCTATGGCGCTAACAGCGCAACCAACACCTACAACCAGGACTTTGTCGAGTTGTTCAATCGTGGAACAACTAGCGTATCGTTGGCTGGCTGGTCATTACAATACGCGAGTGCCGCCGGTACTGGCAACTTTTCAGCCAACTCCGTAACTACGCTTTCCGGAACGTTGGCACCGGGACAATACTACCTGGTCGGAATGGCCAGCAGTACGGGTGGAACAAGCTTGCCAGTAACACCGGATGCTACTGGAATTGTAAACATGTCCGGTACTGCGGGCAAGATTGTCCTCGTCACTAGCACGACGGGGCTGGCCTGCAATGGTGGGTCAGATCCGTGCGATTCTGGCGAACTGGCCCAGATCAAAGACCTGGTCGGTTATGGAACGACTGCTAACTTCTTCGAGACTGCAGCTGCACCAGCGCCGAGCAATACGAGTAGCATTGTACGTGGCAGTAGCGGCTGCACGGAGACAGACAACAACAGCACTGATTTCTCCGTCGATACTGCTCCCTTTGCCCCGCGCAATACAGCTTCGACGTATAACGTCTGCGGCGGCGGCGACACCGCCCCCTCCGTCACCAGCACCAGCCCGGCCGACAACGCCACCGGCCAGGCCGTCAACGTGCCTATCACGGTGACGTTCAGCGAAGCGGTCACGATCAGCGGCACGGTTGCCGTCGTCGGCAGCAGCAGCGGCACGCAGAACGTGACGCCGACCACCAGTGACAACCTGACCTTCACCCTGCCCCACACCAACTTCACCAACGGCGAGACGGTCACGGTGACGATTGACGACGCCCAGGTGGAAGACCTGGACGCGATCGACCCGCCGGGCGACATGGACGCCGATTACGTCTTTGACTTCACCATCGTGTCGGCCGTACCCGTTTGCGACCAGGCCTTCACGCCGATCTACACCATCCAGGGTAGCGGCGCGACGGCGGCCGTCACCGGTAGCGTTGTCACCGAGGGCGTTGTCGTCGGCGACTTCCAGACCAGCGCCGGCATCCAGGGCTTCTACATCCAGGACGCCACCGGCGACGCCAACGCGGCCACCTCCGACGGCATCTTCGTCTTCACCGGCACGACCGACAACACTGTCAGCGCCGGCGATTCCGTCCATGTGACCGGCTACGCCCGCGAGCGCTTCAGCCAGACGACGCTGAACGGCTCGAACAGTGATACGGCTGTTGTGCCCGCGGCTAACATCATCAACTGCGGCACGGGCAGTGTGACCGCCGTTGATGTCACTATGCCCTTTGCCTCCACGACGTTCCCGGAGCAGTACGAGGGTATGCTGGTGCGTTTCCCGCAGTCGCTGGTCATCGCCGAGTACTTCAATTACGACCAGTTCGGTGAGATCGTCCTGGCCCTGCCGCTGACGGGCGAGGATCGGCCCCATACGCCGACCGCCGTCGTTGAGCCGGGCGCGCCGGCCATTGCCCGCGCGGCCGAGAACGCCGTGCGCCGCATCACGCTGGACGACAACCAGGGCGGCAGCAACCCGGCCACCCTGCGCCACCCCAACGGCAACCCGTTCAGTCTGGCCAATATGTTCCGCGGCGGCGATCTCGTGGCCAACGCCACCGGCGTGCTGGGTTACGACTTCAGCCTCTATCGCATCTACCCAACTGCCGCGGCCGACTATACCTCGGTCAATCCGCGGCCGACGGAGCCAGAGGATGTCGGTGGTTCGCTGACCGTGGCGGCGATGAACACCCTCAACTTCTTCATCACCCCCGACTACCCGACGGGTAACCCGCTGGATAACAAATGCGGCCCGTCGCAGAACGTCGAGTGCCGCGGCCACGACTCCGACCAGCCCAACGAGTTCACCCGCCAGCGTGATAAGCTGCTGGAGGCGCTGGCTGGGCTAGACGCCGACGTCATCGGCCTGAACGAGATCGAGAACACGACCGGCGTTGAGCCACTGGGCGACCCGACCAACGGCATCGTTGCCGGGCTGAATGCCATGCTCGGTGCGGGAACCTACGCCTATATCGACACCGGCGTGATCGGCACGGACGCCATCCGCGTCGGCATCATTTACAAGCCGGCTAGCGTTACGCCTGTCGGCGCTTACCAGACGCTCGACAGCAGCGACGACCCGCGCTTCGCCAGCAACAATCGCCCGGCCCTGGCCCAGACCTTTGAGGAAGTGGGTACCGGAGCGCGCTTCACGGTGGCCGTTAACCACCTGAAATCCAAGGGTTCGGCTTGCAGCGGCGACCCTGACACCGGCGACGGTCAGGGCAATTGCAACGTCACCCGCACCAACGCGGCCCAGGCTCTCGTTGACTGGCTGGCGACCGACCCGACCGGCAGCGGCGATCCCGACTTCCTGATTATGGGCGACCTCAACTCCTATGCGATGGAAGACCCGATTGACGCCATCAAGCTGGGCGCCGACGACACCGCCAGCACCGGCGATGACTACGTCAACCTGATTGCCCAGTATGAGGGCCTCTACGCCTACTCCTACACCTTCGACGGGCAGGCGGGCTATCTGGATCACGCCCTGGCCATTAGCAGCCTGGCGTCCCAGGTGACGGGCGCGACGGAGTGGCACATCAACTCCGACGAGCCGGACGTGGTGGACTATGACACGACTTTCAAGCCGCCGGCCCAGGAAGCGCTGTACGAGGACAACCCGTACCGCTCCTCCGACCACGACGCGGCCCTCGTCGGCCTGGATCTGACCCCGCCGCCGGACACGACCTCACCCGACGTAACGATCAACCAGGCCAGCGGCCAGGCCGACCCGACCAACGCCAGCCCGATTAACTTCACTGTCGTCTTCACCGAGACCGTTAGCGGCTTCGCCACGGGCGACGTGACGTTGAGCGGCACGGCCGGGGCCACTACGCAAGTGGTGACCGAAGTTGCGCCCAACGATGGCACGACCTACAACGTCGCCGTCAGCGGCATGACGGCCAATGGCACGGTCATCGCCACTGTCGGTGCGGGCGTGGCCCAGGACGCGGCCGGCAACCCCAACACCGCCTCGACCTCGACCGACAACACGGTGACCTACGACGCCACCGCGCCGGACACGACGATCACCGCCAACCCGAACAACCCGTCGAACAGCGCCAGCGCCTCGTTTAGCTTCACCGGCAACGACGGCAGCGGCGTGGGCGGCGTGACGTTCGAGTGTCAACTGGACAGCGGCGCGTGGACGAC
>JAIBAS010000049.1 GCA_019695075.1 Promineifilum sp.
TTGTGCCACCATCATCATCCGCGCCCATGTTGGCGTGCCCGTCTTCCAGAACCGCAAGGTGCTTGTGCCGCTGGACGGCTCGCCGCTGGCTGAGCGCGCGCTGGAGCCGGCGCTGACCATCGCCGACGCGGTGGAATCGGACGTGACGCTGCTGCGCGTCACCAGCGGGCGCGAACCGCTGCCGGAGGGCCTGACGCCCAGCGGCGAGGACGCCGCCGCGGCGCTGGACACGGCCGCGGGCCAGGAGCGCGCCGAGGCCGAGGCCTACCTGCAAAAGCTTTGCGCCGCCCACCCGAACCAGCGCCTGGCCTGCGCGGTGGTGACGACGAGTGGCGACATCGCCGATGCGCTGGTGACCTACGCCGACGCCCACGGCGTAGACCTCATCGTCATGTCCAGCCACGGACGTTCCGGCATCGGCCGCTGGCTCCACGGCAGCGTCGCCGAAAAGGTCTTGCGCGGGGCTAATTGCGCCACACTCATCGTTCGCAGCCCGCGCGGCTAGAGGCAGCAATGACACACCCCCAGCCGCTCTCGGCCGAGAAGCTCTACCACGCCTTCGACGCGACGACGCTGCCCTTCGAGACGACGGCCGAGCTGCCCGACGGCCAGGAGATCATCGGCCAACAGCGGGCCATCGACGCCATCCGCTTCGGCATCGGCATGCGCCACCAGGGCTATAACCTCTTCGCCCTTGGCCCCAACGGCACCGGCCGGCAGACGCTCATCAGCCGTTTCCTGCGCCGCCGTGCCGTGGGCGAGCCGATTCCCGATGACTGGTGCTACGTCTACAACTTCGAGCAGCCCTACAAGCCGCGCGCCCTGGGCCTGCCGCCGGGCCGGGCGGTGGCGCTGCGCGACGATATGAAAAAGCTGGTGTCGGAACTGGCCTCCATGCTGCCGGGCGTCTTTGCCGGCGAAGAGTATCAGGCCCAAAAGCACGCCCTGGAAGAGGAGTTGCACGGCCTTCAGGTCGAAGCGCTGGACAAGCTGCGCGAAGAGGCCAAGGGGCACGGCATCGCTCTCATTCAGACGCCCAACGGCTTCGCCTTCGCGCCGCTGAAAGAGGGCGGCGAGGTCATCGCCCCGGACGAGTTCATGCAGCTCGACGCGGAGAAGCAGAAGGAGATCGAGTCGCAAGTGAACGCGCTGGGCGAATCGTTGCAGCACATCATGGAGCAAATGCCCAAGCTCCAGCGCGACATGCAGGCCCGGCTGCGCGAACTGAACGAGCGTGTCGTCGGCTTCAGCATCGCCCCACTGCTGGACGAACTGCGCCAGAAGTACGCCGACGTGGCCGCCGTTGCCGCCCATCTGGACGCCGTGCAAGCCGACATCATCGCTAACTTCGACGCCTTCCTGCAAGATGAGGAATCGGCCGGGCGGCAACTGCTGGGCGCGGCGCTGGGCATCGCCTCGACCGAGAGGCGCGTGTCCCTCTCGCGCTACGAGGTCAACGTCGTCGTTGACAATGGCCAGACCGAGGGGGCGCCGGTCATCTTCCTGGATCAGCCGCGCTATCAAGACCTCGTCGGCCGGGTCGAACACGTCGCCCAGATGGGCGCGCTGGTGACTGACTTCACTCTCATCAAGCCGGGCGCGCTGCATGCGGCCAACGGCGGCTACCTGGTCATCGATGCGCTCAAGCTGCTGACCGAGTCCTTCGCCTACGAGGGGTTGAAGCGCGCCCTGCGCAAGCGAGCCGTCGACATCGAGTCGCTGGGGCAGGTCTACAGCCTGATCAGCACCGTCTCGCTGGAGCCGGAGCCGATCCCTCTGGATGTCAAGGTCGTCCTGATCGGCGAGCGCACGCTTTACTACCTGCTCAGCAGCGCCGATCCCGAATTCAACGAGTTGTTTAAGGTCTCGGCCGACTTCGAGGACGAGATGGGCCGCGGGCCGGATAGCGCCCTGGCCTACGCCCGCGTCATCGCCGAGTTGACCCACGCCGAGGACTTGCGTCCCTTCCACCGCGGCGCGGTCGCCCGCGTCGTCGAGCACGGCTCGCGCCTGGTAGAGGACATCACCAAGCTGTCCACCCACATGCAGAGCGTCACCGACCTGCTGCGCGAGGCCGACTATTGGGCGGGCCAGGCCCTCGCACCAACCGTCAGCGCGGAGCACGTGCAGCGGGCGCTGGACATGCAGACCTATCGCGCCGGGCGTGTTCAGGAGCAGATGCAGGCGGCCATTCTGCGCGACCGCGTCCTCATCGATACCGAGGGGGCCATTGTCGGCCAGGTCAACGGCTTGTCGGTCTATCAGCTCGGCAGCCACATCGGCGGTCATAGCTTTGGCCAGCCCAGCCGCATCACCGCGCGGATTCGCATGGGCAGCGGCGAGGTCATCGACATCGAGCGCCAGGTGGACATGGCCGGGCCGATCCACTCCAAGGGTGTGCTCATCCTGGCGGGCTTTCTGGGGCAGCGTTTCGCTGTTGAGCGGCCGTTGTCGCTGTCGGCGACGCTGGTCTTCGAGCAGTCCTATGGCGGCGTCGAAGGGGATAGCGCGTCGTCGGCCGAACTCTACGCCCTGCTGTCGGCCATCGCCGATGTGCCTGTCAATCAGGCGCTGGCCGTGACCGGCTCGGTCAACCAGCGCGGGCAGATTCAGGCCATCGGCGGCGTCAACGAGAAGATCGAGGGCTTCTTCGATGTCTGCCGCGCCCGCGGCCTGACCGGGGAGCAGGGCGTGCTCATCCCGGCGGCCAACGTCGATAACTTGATGTTGCGGCGCGACGTGGTCGAGGCCGCCGCGGCCGGGCAATTCCACATCTATCCGGTCACGACTGTGGACGAGGGCATCGCCCTGCTGACCGGCCTGCCGGCGGGCGAGCCGGACGAGGATGGCCACTATCCGCCCGATAGCGTCAACGGCCGCATCGTTGCCCGGCTCACGAAGCTGGCCGAGACGCAGCGCGCCTTCAACGCCCCGGCCCGGCCGGAGACGGACGATGCGCCGCAGGAGTCCGATGATGAGCATGGAACCGATGCCGCCGGCTGAGGCCGAGCCGCAGCCCGTGGGCCTTGAGGTGGCCGAGGAGGCGACGACGGCCGAGACGACGGCCGACCACACCCCGCGCCGCATTCTCGTCGCCCTGGACGCCTCGGCCCACAGCCACGCCGCCCTGGCCGCGGCGGTGGCGTTGGCGGCGCGCCTGCACGCGGAGAT
>JAIBAS010000424.1 GCA_019695075.1 Promineifilum sp.
GACCTGGCGACAGGGCAGGCCCGCGCCGTGACGGGCGCGCTGGAGGTGGTGGACGCCGAAGCGGGGCTGTTTAGCTGGGTTTACGGCGCGGAAGACGTGGCGACGGCCGGCGCGTTCAACGTCCAGTTTGTCGCCACCTTCGGCGCGACGAACGATAAGACGCTGGCCGAATTGTGGCAGGTGGAACCGGCGCTATGAGGCTGCATGTCGCCTGAGGCAGCGGACACGATTCGGCACGCGGCCGACGCGGTGCAGTGGCTCAATCTGGCCGTCAGCGTGGCCGGGCTGTTGGCGCTACTGTGCGCGTTGGCGCGGTGGCCGCGTAACTGGCGGCTGATTGTCCTGCCGGCGACCTACATGGCCCTGAGCGTGGCGTTCTACGTCGCCGTACTCATGGACGCTGTGCCGTCGCCGTGGACTTCGCTGTTTTCGTCGGCGCTACGGCTGTACTCCTACATTCTGGCCATCGTTATCGGCGGCGCGGTCGTGCTGAGCACCGTGGGCAGCGACGACGACGACGACGACGACGACGACGACATCGAAGGCTGGGAGGCCGACGAATGACTGAGGCCGCGCTGCTAGGCATTGTCGTGCTCATCGTGCTGGCCGTGGCCGCGCCGGGCACGTACTGGCTGTACGTGGCGTTTGCCGCCATGCGCGGTCAGCTTGTCGATCTGCGCTCTGACCAGGGCGACTTGCGCGACGAACTGGCGCGGGTGGAGGCGCAATTGGCCATTTCGCAAGAACGCATCCGGCAGCTAGAACGGGCTTTCCGGGAAGAGACGGGCCACGAACCGCCGTATGTCGAAGTGCCGCCGGCGCGGCCGAATGGCATGGCGGGGCTGGCCCGGCGCATCGCGGCGCGATTCTCACTGGATGAGGTGAATGGGCTGGCTTTCGAGCTTGGCCTGGACGGGTCGCTGACCGGCGATTCGTTGGAGAATCGCGCGGCGTCGTTGGTGAAGGTAGCCATGCAGCGCGATATGTTGGCGCAACTGGTGGCACTGTGCCGGCGGGATAGGCCGGAGGGAGGATTCTAATGGCAGAACTACACGTGGGCGCGGGTTTTGCGCTCAAGACGCTGGCCCAAGCCGCGGCAGTGGCCAAGAGCGGCGATGTGGTCATCGTCCATGCGGGCGTGTACGCGGCGGGTTTCAGGCCGCCGGCGGGCACGACGTGGGTTGCGGCCGACGCGGGTCAGGTCGTCATTGACGGCGGGTGGAAAGGCGGCAATCTGTCGCCGGCCGACGCCAACGGCTACGGCGTCATGGTCAGCGCCGCCGGCGTGACGTTGCGCGATTTCGAGGTGCGTAACATTGCCGGCCGCGGCGTGGTCATCGGCCCCGGCGGCGACGGGCTCGTGTTGGAGGACTTCGAGATTCATCACACGTTCAGCGGCGGGTTGGCGTGCAACGGCAGCGGCAAGGCGATTGCCGACATCGCTATCCGGCGCGGCCACGTGCATGACATTAGCCTGTCCGGCCGTTGGCGGGAAACGCCGGTGTCGGGGTGTTTCCTGTTCAAGGACGCCAACAACCTACTAGTAGAGGACGTGCTGATCGAGCGCGGCCACGGGGAAGGCATTGCCGCCGGGTTCCGGTCTACCGGCGTCGTCTTCCGGCGCGTGACGGTGCGCGATACGACGCACCTGGCCATGTACGTGGCCAACTGCGCTACCGACGTGCTGGTGGAAGATTGTGTCGTCTACCAGACTGGGCTGGCTGAATTCCGGCAAGGCGACGGCGACGTGGGCGCGGGCTACGTCGTCGGCGATGAGGTGGCTGAGGGCAAGGACGCCAACCGGCCGCACTCAGAGAACGTCACCTTGCGGCGCTGCGTGGCGGTGAACTGTAGCGGCGCATTGCAGGTGCGTAACGGCACGAAGGTGAAGAACGGACTTCTAGACGGCTACGACACGCGCATCCAGAACTTGACCGTCGAACGCTGTACGTTCGTCGGCGGGTCTCACGCCGCCGGCGTGGGCGCGGGCGAAAACGACCAGGGCGCGAAGGTGCGCGGGGTCGTGCGCGATTGTGTCATGGCCTTCGACGTGCTACAGCCCGGTGGCGTGCAGGCCAAAGTGACCGCGCCGGGCGTGAGGCTGGAAGGCAACTTCTGGACAGCCGGCGTGCCGGCGGGGTTGCCGGCGTCGAATCAGGCGTTGCGGTCGGCGGCGCTTGTTGCGCCGTTGGCAACAGTGGCCGACGGTTTCAGCATCGACAACTACCGCCCGGTCGCCGGCGGGCCGCTGGACGGGGCGGGTATTGGCGCGTTGGAGCCGTTGCCGGTGGAACCGCCGGTTGACCCGCCGCCCGACCCAGAGCCGGCTGTGGACTGGGCGGCGCTGCGGACGTTGGCGGCTGAGGCGACAGCGGAGGTCGTGACGGCCAGTCAGGCGTTGGACGCAGCGGTGCGCGTGCAGCAGGTGTTGGAGAATCGGATTCGGGAGTATGAGTTGGCCGCTGAGGGCGGCGAGGAGTAATCAAGGTGACTGACAATGCTGTGGCTTCTTTGGCCGGTGTGGTGCTGGCGCTGCTGTTCGGGTACGCGCCGGGGCTGCGGACGTGGTATGAGGTGTTGGAGCCGACGCGGAAGGCGCTGGTGATGCTGGGGCTGCTGGCCGTGGCCGCGGGGCTGCTGTATGGCGCGGCGTGCTGGACGCCGTTCGACGCGGCCGGGGTGACGTGTGATGAGCCGGGGGTCTGGCTGGTCGTGCGGCTGTTTCTGGCGGCGATGGTGGCCAATCAGGCGACTTACCAAATCGGCGTGAAACCGTCTAGGACGGTGGTAGAGCAGGCTGTATAGGCTCCGTAGGGCTGCGCCCGTCCTGCGCCATTCTAGACGCCTCTCAGGGCATTTAGAACGGATGGCCGGAACGGTTGTACTAGGGAACCCCGGCGCGGTTTCGGTTTCCCGCGCCGATTCCAGCGCCGGGCGGCGTGTCCTCCTGCGTCGCCCGGTGTCTTTCTAAGTGGGATGTAATGGTAAATGTAATGTTGGCGGCCGTGGCCGTGGCGGGGTGGGCAAGCGCCTATGACCCCGGCGTGATGGACGCCACGGTCGCCTATCGCATGGATCACGGCCTGTGGTTCACTCCCCCGCCCCATGACTGGTATCAGGTTGCGGGCTATGTGGCCGTCAACGATTGCGCCCGCGTGGGGGAAGTGGC
>JAIBAS010000289.1 GCA_019695075.1 Promineifilum sp.
TATCCTAACAGCGCAAGGCGACCCCAACGGCGCGGCGCGTCTGGTCGACAAGGCAGCCCGCGGCCGGTACGTGTACGACACGCTGACGGCCGTCGCCGCGCGCGCGCAAGCGCCCCTGCGCGCCCTGCTGGACGTGCGCGGCGTGGATTACCGTGCCTACTGGATCCACAACATGCTCTGGGTGCGCGGCGACCGCGGGCTGGTGCAGGTGTTGGCCGCGCGGCCGGACGTGGCCTACGTCTATGCGAATACGGCCCAACAGGTCGCCCTGCCCGCGCCGCAGGCCGCCGCCCGCGCCGCCCAGGCCGATGTCGAGTGGAACATCGCCCAGGTCAACGCCCCCCAGGTCTGGGCCGCCGGCGTCACCGGCCAGGGCGTTATCATCGGCGGGCAGGACACCGGCTACCAGTGGGATCACGAGGCGCTCAAGAGCCAGTACCGCGGCTGGAACGGCAGCGCGGCCGCCCACGCCTACAACTGGCACGACGCCATCCACGCCAACAACCCCAATACCAGCCCCGGCAACCCCTGCGGCTTCAATTCGCCCGTGCCCTGCGACGACCAGGGCCACGGCACGCACACGATGGGCACGATGGTCGGCACGCAACCAGACCCGCGGATTGGCATCGGCATGGCCCCCGGCGCGCAGTGGATCGGCTGCCGCAACATGGAAGACGGCTGGGGCACGCCGGCCTCCTACGCCGAGTGCTACGAGTGGTTCATCGCCCCTTATCCCTTCGGCGGCGACCCGCTCACCGACGGCGACCCGTCGAAAGCGCCGGACGTGATCAGCAACTCGTGGTCGTGCCCGCCGGTCGAGGGCTGCGCCGCCAGCGACGTACTGCTGGCCGCGGTCGAGGCCGTCCGCGCCGCCGGCATCCTGTCCGTCCATTCAGCCGGCAACAGCGGCCCCGGCTGCGAGACCATCACCGCGCCCGCGGCCATCTACGACGCTTCCTTCACCGTCGGCGCGACCGACACGGATGGCCAGATCGCCACGATCAGCAGCCGCGGCCCGGTGATGATCGACGACAGCGGCCGGCTGAAGCCCGATGTGGTCGCCCCGGGCATTGGCGTGTACTCCAGCTACCGGAATGGCGGCTACGCCATCCTGAGTGGCACGAGCATGGCCGCGCCGCACGTGGCCGGGCTGGCGGCGCTGCTCATCTCGGCCGACCCGGCGCTGGCCGGGCAGGTGGACGCGCTGGAGGCGCTCATCACCGCCAACAGCGTCCACGTGACCACGGCGCAAGACTGCGGCAACATTACCAACGGCGTCCCCAACAACGTCTACGGCTGGGGGCGCATCGACGCCCTGGCCGCCTACGAGGCGCTGGGGCCGTCAGAGCCAGGGCCGTTCCGCGCCTTTGTGCCCGCCGCGCCCGGCCAATAGGAGCTCACGCAAAGTCGCCAAACGGCAAAAGGCGCAAAGAAGAAACAGCAGACAACAAAGCTTCTTCTTCGCGTCCTTGGCTTACTTTGCGCCTTCGCGTGAGCTCTGCTTCCAAACTTGGCAATGCCCTGTCGCAATGACGCCCATACCTTTACGGTCGCCGCAAAGCCGCTACAATTGCGCCCATATCGCCAGAGGTCATGACGCCATGCACTGTCTGATCATCGCCGGTGGGCAAGTCCGCCCCGAAGACCCACTCTATCCCTACACCGACGGCCGGCCCAAAGCGCTCATCGACATGGGCGGCCAGACGATGCTGGAGCGCGTCGTCGGCGCGCTGCAAGCCTCGCGCCACGTCGAGGACGTCCTCGTCGTCGGCCTGGACCCGGTCGCGACCGGGCAACGTTTTGCCCGGCCGGTCGAATCGCTGCCCGATCAGGGCAGCATGGTCGGCAACATGCTGGCCGGCTGCGACTGGTTCCTGCGCCACCGGCCCGACGCGCCGGCCATCCTGGGCTGCTCGGCCGACATCCCGGCCATCACCCCGGCCATGGTCGATGCCTTCGTCGAAGCTTGCCGGCCGTGGGATCGCGCCGTCTATTACAACTTCGTCAGCCGCGAGACATTGGAAAGCCGCTTCCCCAACTCCAACCGCACCTACTCGAAGCTCAACGGCATGGAAGTCGCCGGCGGCGATATGGTCATCGTTCAGCCGAACGTGGCCGAGCGCAACCGCACCCTGATCGACATGCTGACCCAGGCCCGCAAACACCCCTGGCGCATCGCCCGGATCGTCGGCCTGCCCTTTCTGCTGAAGTTCCTCTTCCACCGCGTGACCTTTGCCGACATCGAGGCCACCGCCGGGCGCATCCTCGGCGCGCCGGTCAAGATCGTGCTGGGCAGCCCGGCCGAGATGGCCATGGATGCCGACAAGCCCTACCAGGTCGATATGCTCCGGGCTGTCTTGGCCCCCTAAGGATCATGAACAACAAATACATCGCCATCGAGGGCGTCATCGGCGTCGGCAAGACGACGCTGGCCCGCCTGCTGCAACCGCGCTACAACGCCAGCATCCTGCTGGAGGTCGTCGAGGACAACCCCTTTCTGCCCAAGTTCTACGGCGACCGGGAGCGCTACGCCTTCCAGACGCAGATCTTCTTCCTGCTGAGCCGCTATCACCAGCAGTACCAGGCCATCCCCGCGGCGCTGCAAAAGGGCGCGCTCATCTCCGACTACACCTTCGCCAAAGACGAGCTATTCGCCTGGCTGAACCTGAAAGACGACGAGCTGGCCATGTACGGCCGCGTCCACGCCGCCCTGGGCGAGAAAATCCCCCGCCCTGACCTGATCGTCTTCCTGCGCGCCGACCACGACGTGCTCATGCGACGCATTGCCCTGCGCGACCGGCCCTTCGAGCGCGACATGGACCCCGACTACATCCGCGAGCTGGCCGGGGCCTACGACGCCTGGCTGTCGCGCCTGACCGACGTGCCTGTGCTGACCATCGAGACGAACGAGATCGACTACCTGTCGCGGACGGAGGATCTCGACCACGTCGCGGCGTTGATCGCCGCGGAACTGGAGCGCGCCGCGCCGGCGGGCGCGCCGGAGACCCAGCTACGGACGCTGCAACAGGGGCGCGTGGCCGCCTTCCAGCAGTTCCACCGCGAGCGCGAGGCCACCAACGGCGCGGCCGTCGATCCGCTGACCCACTACCTGTTGCTGATCGAGGAGGTCGGCGAGTTGGCCACCGCGCTACGGCGCGT
>JAIBAS010000356.1 GCA_019695075.1 Promineifilum sp.
GTGGCGTCGCGCAATGCCAATGCCTGATAGTAAGGGGATTGCTGGCGGTACTCGATGACGTCGAAGCCGCGGTCGACCGCCCGCGCGCCGACGGCGAAGTCGGCCAGACCGATGGCAAGGGACAGAACAACGGGGATGATGAGCAGCCACGGTGCCTTACGCATGATCTCCCTCCACAACCGGAGGAACCGGTTTACGCAAGGCAACCACATACGTCCGGGCGCGATCTAACACGCCCAGCATTGCGGCGAAGATAACAACGAGACCGCCGGACACCAACAGCGCCGGCCCGAAGAGCAAGCGCCATCGTTCCGCGCGAACAGCGGGCGCGGCCGCCGCGGACACTGGAACGCCGGAGGAAATCCACTCGGTGCCCAGAGCCGCGGCGGCCGCCAGGGCCAGAACCAGCAGGAACCGTACCATGACCCACTCCTATAGGGTTTAGGGTTGCCAACAACACCTACCGGAGTATGATCACGCCGGCGTTGTTGCTGGCGACAGCAGCACGACGCAAGCGTCCGCGGTCGTTGGTTAGCGCCCCGACCGCGGGCGCGACCTCACTTGTCTTTGTCCTCCGTCTCGCCGGCTTCCGCCTGGCGTAGGATGGCCCGTAACTTCGCCACCATCTCGGGACTCAAATCAAGAGCACGGTTCTGTTGGCTTTCGGCTAACCACTGGTCGACGATGTGACCGACAAGCCAGGAGCGCGAACGCCCCATTTCGGCCGCCAGTCTGTCCAGCTCGTCGATCACACTCTGACGAAACCAGATAGACACGGTTCGTCCGGGATCAGGCGAAGAAGCCACAGACACCTCCGAAAACCACTCCCTACAGGATAGCACTAAAGTCAGGTGAAAGTCAACAGGAGTTGTTGAGTGTGCATTGCTATGGGCGGCGATAATGGGGCGGCGGGGATGCTACAATGAAGCGACGGTCACATGGCCGTAAGTCACATGAACCCGGAACAGATCATCGCGCTTATCCTCCAGAAATCGGCCGCCGGCGCCGGCGAAGCGTTGAAGGCCAGCAAGGCGTTGGGGCAGGGGGATATTGCCGGAGCCAGCGCTCACCTCTACCGGGCGGCCAGATTGGCTTTGACCGATGCTAACGCCGGCCTCGCCGCGGTTGAACGTGTTGTCCTGCTAACGACCATAGACGAGACTGAACCACGTCACATCGGCGGCAGCACAAGCAGTATCCACATCCACCTCAGCGAAGACGAATACGCCGCTCTGGCAATCAGGGCAGAGGAGCAGGGGATGACCGGGTCGGCCTATGTGCGCTGGGCGGCCATTTATGGCAGCCCGGGTACAGGGTAGCTCCGAATTGAACCCAGGCCGCTTGGGTAACTCCTTTCCTATGCTTCGCATAGTAATATACTTATGCCTAGTGCTATTGGAGCATAATCGCGGCTAGAGCAGGTAGAAGCCACGTCATGTCCTACGCATCATGTGCGTACGGCTCTGCCCCACCAACCGAACTTCCTCACACGTCAATCAGCAGGGCAGGGCGATTCGCATAGACATTGGCACATAACTCCTTTGCCCTCTCTCTTGAGAAGACAATCTCCCCTTGACGCAGTATGTCCATAACGTATAATGGACGTATATAACGGAGTATATGATGAGACAACGAGACGACCACCTGACTCTTAGCATCGGCCGCAGCGCCGGCGACTTCCGGCCGACGCTCAGCCGGCTGGCGCTCGAGGTGACCGGCCCGGGCCGCCAGGGCCTGGGCAGTATCAGCGAACTGGTTACTAACCTGGCCGAATGGAGCGCCCAACGGCCGCAAGAAACGGCCCACCTGTTGCTGGCCATCAAGCTCATTTGCAGTGGGGGGGACGAGTGGGATCTGCTTCGACACCTGCAACCGCTCCTGCCGCCGATTGAGATTACGGCCCACCTTCTAGAACTGCCCCCGCCAGACAAACCAACATCATGATAATGAGGGGGACGGCACTTTGGCCGCTCCTCGCAACACGGCAGTTGGCTGCAATGATGAGCGAGTAGGATGATAATGAACAGAGATTCAGGGTCGCTAGCCCTAACGGCAATACGTAAAAGAGCACCGTTGTGGGCGCGGATTAGAGGGTGGTGGAATCTGCCAAGAGCGATTGGTCTCGTCGCGGCTCTTCTTGGCTTATTTCACTACCTTCCCCTACCATCGCTACCAATTCCAAGCCTCATAACACTTCATGCCGACCTCGCCCCGGAGTTAGTCGGCATTGGAATAACGCTGGTCCTAATCGATTGGGCGGTGGCGAAGCGGCAAAAAGAAGAACTTAGAAACCAACTCATTCGCCAGATGGGCAACCGTCATAACGATGTCGCTGACCCCGCCGTTAGGGAACTCGCTTATCATGGCTGGCTTTTCGATGGCTCCTTGGTGGGGGCTAACCTGTTTCGCGCCGGGCTAAAAGCCTGCGATCTCCGCGGTGCGATCATGCCCGGTGTAGATCTCGAACGGGCGGATCTCCAGGGCGCTAGACTGGATGGAGCTATTTTAACCACCGCACGATTGTTCGAGGCTGACTTCGCCAGTGCATGCTTGAAAGGAGCCGATCTCAAAAAGACTCACCTCCAATGCGCCCGGCTAATGAATGCTAATTTGACAGGGGCCAATCTAGAGGACGCATTGGTTTCAGAAGCAAATTTGATCGGTGCCGATCTTTCCTTTGCCAGCCTCAAAAATGCGAGGTTTCTG
This sequence comes from Promineifilum sp., assembly GCA_019695075.1. Classification (GTDB taxonomy): domain Bacteria; phylum Chloroflexota; class Anaerolineae; order Promineifilales; family Promineifilaceae; genus Promineifilum. The sequence continues at coordinate 2,707 of JAIBAS010000356.1, forward strand.
GCGTCCGATCTTTCCAAGGCCATCTTCTATGAAGCCAACCTCTCGGGCGCCGATCTGGGCATGGTCAACCTCACAGGGGTACACCTGACATTGAATCAACTTAAGCAGGCGCGGGCCCTATTCGGGGCGACCATGCCTGATGGCGTGCAACTGGGCTGGGATGAGGAGATACAAGGGCCGACTTTTGCAGAGTGGGAAGCCCAGTACCGCGCTCGACACAGCGGCACCGAGACAAACCTGCGGGGCAACTAGACATCCCATGACCCCTTCACCCTCCGCTCCTCCCTGCCAAAATCCCTCATTGGGCCATCCGTTACGACGCGGCCCGTTCTGTGGCATGTAACTGCCACAGTATGATCGTCCCTCTGATATGACGGGTGCGGCCAGATGAGCCAGGCGATCAGACAACCAGCCGCCGAGCTAACCTTACACCAGAGCCGATGGCCAGTAGCG
>JAIBAS010000341.1 GCA_019695075.1 Promineifilum sp.
CCAGGCCGGCGGCACGCAAGGACGGAGGTCTCGTCAGCCCGCATGGCCGCCACACTTCTCGCCTTGAAGCTGTCCCGACGGGAAGCTAATGGTTGTCGTGTTGGGTCCACTATACACCCTGGAGGAGGTTTGCTCGTCAATAGATTCAAGTGTCGTTTGCATACAGCAGGTTATTTCTGGGCTTTTCATGGTGTCTCTTTTTATTGCATATGAGGATGGATAAAGATGGATGGTAATAGCTTGATTAGTTTGCTGATCAACTGGGTCCTTGCGGCCTTGGTCATCTATGTCGTTAGCCGGCTGAATCTCGGTCTTAAGGTAGGCGGTTTCGTCAACGCACTGATCGCTGCCGCTGTTGTCGCTCTGATCGCGTGGCTAATCGGATTGGTGCTCCCTGACTCCTGGACTAACGGCGGTTGGATTCAGGCTCTGTTTTCATTGATCGTGAGCGCCGTTGTGTTGATTGTCGCCGCTCGCATTCTTCCAGGCATGCAGGTCAATGGCTTCCAAGGCGCTCTCATCGCAGCGATCGCTATCGCTGTGCTCAGCTGGATCGTCTGGTACTTCACTGGTCGCAATGTTGATAGCTTGGATGCCCTATACCTGTTGACGATGTTCATCTAGGTTCCTAGACCCGCAGAGCGGGTAGTTGGTATCGATGGACGCGCCGGGCTGACGACCCGGCGCGTTTTTTTGTTCACGTTGTCACTGCGGGCAATTGGGCTATGATCTTCCTGCTTGGTGCCAGTCAAAATATGGAGGCGTCCATGTCGCTCAGTAAGGGAACGGTGTTGCAACAACGGTATCGCATCGTCCAGGAGGTTGGCCGCGGCGGCTTTGGTGCGGTCTATCGTGCTTGGCATATGGCCCTCAATCGGCCGGTGGCCGTCAAGGAGAATCTCGACACCAGCCCGGAGGCGGGCCGCCAGTTCGAACGAGAGGCCCAACTTCTGGGCAGCCTGCGCCACCCCAACCTGCCGGTCGTCATCGATCACTTTGTCCTGCCCGGCCAAGGGCAGTATCTGGTGATGGACTTCGTAGAGGGCAAAAGCCTGGAGACGATGTTGCTGGAGAACGGCGGGCCGCTGCCGGAGGCCAAACTGCTGCCGTGGATGGAACAGGTGTGCAGCGCCCTGACCTACCTGCATTCGCGGCAACCGCCGATCATCCATCGCGACATCAAGCCGGGTAATATCATCATCGCCGATGACCGGGCGATGCTGGTCGACTTCGGCATCTCCAAGACCTATGACCCACACCGGGCGACAACGGTTGGGGCCAAGGCGGTAACGCCCGGCCTCAGCCCCCTAGAGCAGTATGGCCGGGGCAAGACCGACGCGCGCAGCGACCTGTACGCGTTGGGAGCGACGATGTACGCGCTTCTAACGAACCAGGTGCCGCCGGAAGCACCCGACCTGGCCAGCCGCGCCGATGTGCTGACACCGGTGCGCAAGCTTAACCCGGCAGTCAGCGAGTGGACGGCGGCGGCGGTCATGCGGGCAATGGCGTTGCACGCCGATGAGCGGCCGGCCAGTGTGAGTGAGTTCGCGCTGGCGTTGACCGGCCCGGTGATGCCTCCACCGCCGAAGCCGCAACCTAAGCCGTCGGTGGCGGCCAGCCCGACGCCGGCCGCGCCACCCGTGATGAGGAATCAGGCACAGACGGCCGCCGCGCCGAGGGCGGTAACGCAGCCTCCGAGCAGTGGACAGTCAAGCCAGGCGTCGTCGGGAGGCGCAGGTTTGATTGTAGGTCTGCTGGCGCTAGTTGCGTTAGCGGGATTCTTCCTTTCTGGTGGCCTATTCGGAATTCTTTCCGAGTTCACCAGAGTGTTCGTCGGGGGATTGATTATTTACATCGTCGGACGTTTAGGTCTGGGTCTGAAAGTGGCCAGCTTTGGCGACGCACTCATCGTCAGCGCGGTGATCGCTATCGTGGCTTCGATGGTGTGGTGGTTTTTGGGTTTTCTCGGCATTTACTTTGGAATGGGCCTGATCGCGTTCACTGTCTACCTGGTTGTGGCGGCCCCCATCCTGCTGATCGCCGAACGCTTCGTGCCGGGCATAAAGGTCAGCGGCTCCGTAGCCGCGCTCATCACCGCCGTGGCCATCGCCGTCGTAGCGTGGCTGATCGACTGGCTGCTGCTCTCTCTGTTCTAATTCATCATCGCGACTTCGTAGCGGTAACGCGTCGGGATGACGACCTGGCGCGCTCTTTTTGTCTGCACAGTGTATTCTATCTGGACGCGGCGCTCAGCGCGGTGGGTTAGGCGAGCGCGTGGCTAAAACGAGTTTTGACCAATTTCTGAAAAGGCCTTGACAACTCGCGGGGCAACCAGTATACTCCTCAACTGTTGACCCAATACGGGTGTCGCCGCTGAAACAAGCGGAACATCAGTAAAACCGAAGACAGGTAGTGCGAGGGATAGCGGCCTCCACCAAGGGAGCCGCAAATTTCGTTTGCACAGGGTCTTGACAAAGGAATCCAATTGCGTATAATTGGAATTCCTGGTGGGGAACGGACGCCGACCGCACGGGGTAACAAACCAAGAGAGACCAAACGAGCACGGGGATGCCCCGCGGCTCGATTGACTTTCTAAAACAGTTACACCGGCGGGCGGGGAGGCAACTCCTGAAACGGCCGCGCCCCAGGGCCTTAACAACTGAATAGTGATAGAAACAGACCTTCAATTCTGGGCTTAACGAGTAGAACCATAAATCTCGTAGTCAAATACGGGATTCAAACAAACCTTTATGGAGAGTTTGATCCTGGCTCAGGATGAACGCTAGCGGTGTGCTTAAAGCATGCAAGTCGAACGTGATCCTTGGATTCGTTCAAGGTGAAAGTGGCGAACGGGTGAGTAACGCGTTGGTGATCTGCCCCGGAGTGGGGAATAACTATCGGAAACGATAGCTAATACCCCAGATGTCTTCGTGTTTGGAAAGCGATGACTAAAGTTCAGGCGCTCCGGGAGGAGCCTGCGTCCCATCAGCTAGTTGGTAGGGTAATGGCCTACCAAGGCACAGACGGGTAGGGGGCGTGAGAGCGTGGCCCCCCACACTGGTACTGACACACGGACCAGATGCCTACGGGTAGCAGCAGCTAGGAATATTGGGCAATGGGCGAAAGCCTGACCCAGCAACACCGCGTGAAGGACGACGGCCTTCGGGTTGTAAACTTCTTTTCGAGGGAATGAGAAAGGACAGTACCCTCGGAATAAGGCCCGGCTAACTACGTGCCAGCAGCCGCGGTAATACGTAGGGGCCAAGCGTTATCCGGATTTACTGGGCGTAAAGCGCATGTAGGCGGTTGACTAAGTCGGATGTGAAAGCTCCTGGCTTAACTGGGAGAGGCCATTCGAAACTAGTCGGCTGGAGGGTGGTAGAGGAGAGCGGAATTCCAGGTGTAGCGGTGAAATGCGTAGATATCTGGAGGAACACCAGTGGCGAAAGCGGCTCTCTGGACCATTCCTGACGCTGAGATGCGAAAGCCAGGGGAGAGAACGGGATTAGAAACCCCGGTATTCCTGGCCGTAAACGATGTCAACTAGGCGTAGGAGGTTATAAACCCCTTCTGTGCTGTAGCAAACGCGTTAAGTTGACCGCCTGGGGACTACGGCCGCAAGGCTAAAACTCAAAGGAATTGACGGGTCCCCGCACAAGCAGCGGAGCGTGTGGTTTAATTCGAGGTTACACGAAGAACCTTACCAGGGTTTGACATGCTAGTGGTAGTGAAGCGAAAGCGGAACGACCCTTCGGGGAGCTAGCACAGGTGCTGCATGGCTGTCGTCAGCTCGTGTCGTGAGATGTCAGGTTAAGTCCTGTAACGAGCGCAACCCTCGTCGTTAGTTACAAGTGTCTAACGAGACTGCCCGTGATAAGCGGGAGGAAGGTGAGGATGACGTCAAGTCAGCATGGCCTTTATGTCCTGGGCTACACACACGCTACAATGGCCAGTACAATGGGTAGCCAAGTCGCGAGACGGAGCCAATCCCGCAAAGCTGGTCTCAGTTCGGATTGCAGGCTGCAACCCGCCTGCATGAAGTCGGAGTTGCTAGTAACCGCGCGTCAGCCATAGTGCGGTGAATACGTTCCCGGGGATTGTACACACCGCCCGTCACGTCATGGAAGTTGGCAACGCCTGAAGTCGGTGAGCTAACCCGCAAGGGAGGCAGCCGCCCAAGGCGGGGTCGGTAACTGGGACGAAGTCGTAACAAGGTAGCCGTACCGGAAGGTGCGGCTGGATCACCTCCTTTTTCAGGAGCACCGGCGCTGTCGTGAGACAGGCCCAACGCTTTCACGAAAGCGGCTCCAGGTTTATCGCTTGCTACGGCAAGTGTCTGGCCCGGAAAGCCAGGACTGTTTCTGTCACTATTCAGGGGTTAAGGCCGCTTAACAAGCGACGCCGGACGAAACCGGCCACGGGGCCGGGAACGTCCACTAGCAGTGCCCAGACTGGGCCTGTAGCTCAGCCGGTTAGAGCGTTCCTCTGATAAGGGAGAGGTCGTTGGTTCGAGTCCAACCAGGCCCACCTAATTTCCCATCCGGGGATGTAGCTCAGTTGGGAGAGCGCCGCCTTTGCACGGCGGAGGCCAGGAGTTCGAGCCTCCTCATCTCCACAACGGGCGAGCAGTTGAGGTAAGTGCGTTTGCGTAAGAATAACGGTGGTCGCGACAGCTAAAAGCGTGTGGTCGATTGCGGGCCTTCCCCTGAAGGAGCCGGCAATGGGCCGGCTTTTTTAGTCCCTCCCACCGGGTACCTTTCAACAAATGAATTGAGTTCGACAATTGGCCGGCGGGCCGCTCCAACCGAGCGACCCGGCGACCAGCGGTCGAACGCTGGACGGGCCGGCCGGCCGCCCCTCTGGGGCCGCGGGCCAACGGGCACCTTCAAAACTGAATATGATGAAGAAGACACATGGGATACGTGTATGCACGTAAGTGCATTCAATGTAAACGAGTGAGAATCACGAATTCTCCGTATCATATGTGTAAGCTACTAAGGGCGCACGGTGGATGCCTTGGCGTCAAATGCCGATGAAGGACGTGGTACACTGCGATAAGCCTCGGGGAGTTGTGTGCGAACGCTATATCCGAGGATGTCCGAATGGGGAAACCCACCAGGGGTCAATGCCCTGGTACTGCAATCTGAATCCATAGGGTTGCAGGGGGAACGAGGTGAACTGAAACATCTTAGTAACCTCAGGAAAAGAAATGATTCCCAAAGTAGTGGCGAGCGAAATGGGAGTAGCCCAAACCGCAGCTATATGCTCGCGGGGTTGTAGGGCCTGGCACATGAGAGTGACAAATCTGTCTGGTAGCAGAATCTTCTGGAAAGTGGAGCCATAGAGGGTGACAGCCCCGTAGGCGAAACTGGACAGACTCTCGCTAGGTACCTGAGTACGACGGGACACGCTAACCCTGTCGGAATCTGGGAGGTCCACCTTCCAAGGCTAAATACATTTGACGACCGATAGTGAACAAGTACCGTGAGGGAAAGGTGAAAAGATCCCCGGCTAGGGGAGTGAAATAGAACCTGAAACCGTGTGCCTACAGACGGTCGGAGCACTATGGGCGATGCTTGCATCGCTAATGTGTGACGGCGTGCCTCTTGGAGAATGAGCCGGCGAGTTAATCTCAGTGGCAAGGTTAAGCTAGATACAGGCGGAGCCGCAGCGAAAGCGAGTCTGAATAGGGCGTTGAGTCGCTGGGATTAGACACGAAACCAGGTGAGCTACCCATGAGCAGGTTGAAGCGGGAGTAATGTCTCGTGGAGGACCGAACTCACTAATATTGCAAAATTAGGGGATGACTTGTGGGTAGGGGTGAAATGCCAAACGAACTTGGATATAGCTTGTTCTCTCCGAAATAGCTTTAGGGCTAGCGTCGCGTGTTTAGTATAGGGGGTAGAGCACTGAATGAGCTAGGGGGCGCAAGCTTACCAACCTCAATCAAACTCCGAATACCTATACTCCAAGCGCGGCAGTCGGACTGCGTGAGATGAGTTTCGTAGTCGAAAGGGAAACAGCCCAGACCGTCAGCTAAGGTCCCCAAGTGTGTGTTAAGTGGGAAACGATGTGAGAATGTTTAGACAGCCAGGAGGTTGGCTTAGAAGCAGCCACCCTTTAAAGAGTGCGTAACAGCTCACTGGTCAAACGCTCTTGCGCGGAAAATTCAACGGGGCTTAAACACACCACCGAAGCTACGGATCCGAAAGGATGGTAGGAGAGCGTTCTGTAGGAGATACAAGGTAGACCGAAAGGACTGCTGCGGCCTACAGAAGTGAGAATGCCGGCATGAGTAGCGCAAAACATGTGAGAACCATGTTCCCCGTAAACCTAAGGTTTCCGACGGAAGGCCAGTCCGCGTCGGGTTAGTCGGGCCTTAGCCGAGGCCGCAAGGCGTAGGTGATGGACATCCGGTTAATATTCCGGAACCACTCAAGTGGAGCGATGAAGGGACGCGGTGTGGTAGGTCAGCCTCTTACTGGATTGAGGTGCCAAACGCGTAGGACGTTGATGGGTGTAGGCAAATCCGCACCTGGAGTCCGAAACGTGATGGCGGTGCCTTAGAGCCACAAGTGATTGAGCCACGCCGCCAAGAAAAGCTTCTAAGCGTCGAGATTTGAGTGACCGTACCGCAAACCGACACTGGTAGGTGGGTAGAAGATACCAAGGGGAGCGAGAGAACCCTCGTTAAGGAATTAGGCAAATTTCCCCCGTACGTTCGCAATAAGGGGGGCCTCTGGCGGTGAGCTATGCAAAGCTGCTGGAGGCCGCAGAGAAATGGCTCTTCCAACTGTTTAACAAAAACACAGGTCTCTGCTAAGTCGAAAGACGAAGTATAGGGGCTGACGCCTGCCCAGTGCTGGAAGGTTAAGGGGAGAGGTTAGGCGCAAGCCAAAGCCTTGAGCCGAAGCCCCAGTGAACGGCGGCCGTAACTATAACGGTCCTAAGGTAGCGAAATTCCTTGTCGGGTAAGTTCCGACCCGCACGAATGGCGTAATGAGAGGAGCACTGTCTCAACGAGGGACTCGGCGAACATTGAAGGACGTGTGAAGATACACGTGACCCGCAGCGGGACAAAAAGACCCCGTGAAGCTTTACTACAACTTGCCATTGAGTTAGGGCTAAACCTGTGTAGCATAGGTGGGAGGCTTTGAAGCTGGGACGCCAGTCTCGGTGGAGCCACCGTTGAAATACCACCCTGGTTTATTCTTGGCTCTAACCTGTCGCCGTTATCCGGCATGGGAACAGTGGCTGGTGGGTAGTTTGACTGGGGCGGTCGCCTCCGAAAGCGTAGCAGAGGCGCCCAAAGGTTCCCTCAGGCTGAATGGAAACCAGCCGTTGAGTGTAAAGGCACAAGGGAGCTTGACTGCAAGACCTACAAGTCGCGCAGGGACGAAAGTCGGGCTTAGTGATCCCACGGTTCAGAGTGGAATGGCCGTGGCTTACCGGATAAAAGCTACTCCGGGGATAACAGGGTAGTCTGGTCCAAGAGTTCATATCGACGACCAGGTTCGCCACCTCGATGTCGGCTCATCACATCCTGGGGCTGGATAGGGTCCCAAGGGTTGGGCTGTTCGCCCATTAAAGTGGTACGTGAGCTGGGTTCAGACCGTCGTGAGACAGGTCGGTCTCTATCCGCTGTGGGCGTAAGGGATTTGAGAGAAGCTGCCCCTAGTACGAGAGGACCGGGGTGGACAGACCTCTAGTGTGCCAGTTGTTCCGCCAGGGGCATTGCTGGGTAGCTACGTCTGGCAGAGATAACCGCTGAAAGCATCTAAGTGGGAAACTCGTCTCAAGATTAGATCCCTCCTCCTTGTGAGATAAGACCGCTGGAAGACTACCAGTTTGATAGGCGGCCGGTGTAAGCATAGTAATATGTTCAGCTTAGCCGTACTAATGGTCGAATGGCTTACTTTGCATATGGTGCGGAGAATTCGCGATTTTGGCTCGGACACGTTGTCCGTGGCCTTCATCATATTCAGTAGAAGAACCGAAGTAGAAACCGAGTTTCTTCCGAGAAACTCGGTTTCTAGGCCCGGCTAACAACTTCATACTCTTGTGTAAAGAGGTCTTTTGGTGATTTGAGCGGCGAGGGTACACCCGGTCCCATCCCGAACCCGGCAGTTAAGCTCGCCAGCGCCGATGGTACTTGGGGGGCGACTCCCTGGGAGAGTAGGTCATTGCCAAAAGACCTTTTTCATTTGCCCTCATCAGACCTCTGAGGTTTTCCGAAAACCTCAGAGGTCTTTCTGCCTTCATTTGCCCTGACCTCTGAGGTTTTCCTAAACCTCAGAGGTCTTTCTGCTCACCGCCCTGCTCTCGTTTCGCCGGCGCGCTCCGGCCAATCGGCGCTGGTCTCCAGAAACCGGCCGCGCACCTCCGGCGTGGGAATCAGGCACACCTGCTTGCGGCCGAACCAGGCATAGCGGTTGTTGGCAATGCGGCGGTAGGCCCAATCGCGCACCGGTCGCGGAACCCACCACGCCAGCCCCAGCAGCCGCCACGGCCCATCCAGCGCCGCGGCGATCCTCACCGCCGCGTCGCTTTCCGTAAAGCGCTCGCCGTCGCGAATCAAAACGACAGTGTCCAGGGCGGCGGTGTTGATGTCGTACTGCCGTTGCAGGGCGGCCCCCAGTTCGCTCTGACTGGGCACAAAGCGAAAGACGCCATCCCTGTCATGGCGGATGATGAAGTTGACCGACGCTTCGCACAGGTTGCAGACGCCGTCGAAGATAACGAGGTCGCCACGTTTGCCGGCGGTGGTTCCATCAGCAGCATTCATGGGCGTGATTATGGCGGCATCTGCGCGCCGGGGCACGTTTGTTGCCGTGGCGCGATTCTCCTGAATCGCCCGCCGTGGCGCGATTCTCCGAATCGCATCTCCCGCGGTGCGGCGTGCGATTCGGAGAATCGCGCCACTATTGGCCAAAACGGACAATTCGTCATACAATCATACCAATTGCCCCATCGGCGTGGTCAATGACTGACAAACCGCGCCACAACATACGGGGCCGAGGTATGCACTCATGAACCCCATCGACGATGCGCCGCTCACCTGGCAGAAGAACCCCCACGCCAACCCCCACGCCGTGAGCGCGGCCGTCCACCGCCTGCTGCCCGACGGCATCACTGACGCCGCTCGCGCTTTCCACGCCCAGATTCCGGGCTACGAGATGACGCCGCTCAAGCGCCTGCCGCAACTGGCGGCGCGCCTGGGCCTGGGCAGCATCTGGGTCAAGGACGAGTCGAAGCGCATGCACCTCAACGCCTTCAAGGCGCTGGGCGGCTCCTTCGCCATCTATCGCTTCATCTGCCAACGGGCCGGCCGGCCCAACCTGTCCTTCGCCGAGTTGATGTCGGCCGACGTTCGCGCCGCTCTCGGCGACATCACCTTCACCAGCGCCACCGACGGCAACCACGGCAAGGGCCTGGCCTGGGCGGCGCAAACGCTGGGCTTCCCCTGCGTCATCTACGTCCACAAGAACACCTCCCAGGCGCGCATCGACGCCATCGCCGCCTATGGCGCGGCGGTGCGCGTGGTCGATGGCAACTACGACGAGGCCGTGCGCCAGTGCGAACGCGACGCCCGCGCCAACGGCTGGCAAGTGGTCTCCGACACCTCCTGGCCCGGCTATGAGGACATCCCCATGTGGGTGATGCAGGGCTATACCAGCCTGCTGGGCGAGACGCAGGAGCAGTTCGCCGCCCAGGGCATCCTCAAGCCGACCCACATCTTCCTGCAGGCCGGCGTGGGCGCGTTCGCCGCGGCCATGATCGCCTATTACAAGAAGCTGTTCGGTGCGGACGCGCCGCTGTCGGTCGTCGTGGAGCCGCGCGCGGCAGCCTGCCTCTACGAATCGATGCGCGTGGGCGACGGCCAACCGCACGCCGTCGGCGGCGACCTGGACACGATCATGGCCGGCCTGGCCTGTGGCGAACCCAGCCCGCTGGCCTGGCAAGTGCTGTGGGACTGCGCCGACTTCGTCGTCACGGCCCCCGACTACGTGGCCGCCAAGGGCATGCGCATGTACGGCGTGCCGTTGCGCGGCGACCCGTTCGTCATTTCGGGCGAGTCCGGCGCGGTGACGCTGGGGGCGCTGGCGTTCATCATGCAGTACGAGGGCGCGGCGGCGCTGCGCGAACAGCTGCGGCTGGACGAGAACGCCCGCGTGTTGCTGATCAACACCGAGGGCAACACCGACCCCGACTACTTCCGCAATGTGGTCTGGGATGGCGTCTGGCCGGTGCCGGAGGCGTATCGGCGGCCGCTGTAGGGGGATAGCGGGGAAGACTCACGCCAAGGCGCGAAGGGGCCAAGGCGCAAAAAGAAGAATCTCACGCAAAGAACGCCAAGAACGCAAAAAGAAGAACCTCACGCCAAGCGAGAACACTCACGCAAAGCAACTGTAGTTTTGTCAAGGGCGAGGCAGAGCCAAGTCAGTTGACCAAGGGCGCTGGTCGCGGAGCATGGCATTGAGAATGGTTAGGAACTTGCGCATGCAGGCGACAATGGCGAC
>JAIBAS010000588.1 GCA_019695075.1 Promineifilum sp.
GTGGCCCCGGCCAGGGCGGCCACCTCGCCGTTGTCGGCCAGGCTGCTCTCGCGCAACAGGTCGTAGAGGGCGATGCGCGCGCCCGGTTCCGTCTCGGTCAGTTGGCTGAAGCTGTGGCGGGTCGGTTCGTCGAGCGCCTCGGCGGCCAGCAGCAGCGCCCGCGCGCGCGATTCGCTGAACGCTTCGCCGCGTGGGTTGAGGTCATTGTTGAGCCAGTCGAGCAGGCGCGCCGCGAAGGCGGCCAACTGCGGCCGGTCGGGGAAGGCCCGGATCAGGCTGAGGGCAGCATCTTCCATGACATGCTCCTATCGGCGGGGCGGGCAGCCCTTGGCGGCTGTCCGCCCCGCCGTCTGTCATCCGTTACTAGATCGCCAGGCCGGTTTCCAGCTTGTGCAGGCCGTCCCAGACGCGCATCAGTTCTTCCATGTCCGACACGGATTCCAGATCGACCTCGATGGCCTTGCGCAACTCCGGCTTGTGGAGGTTGCGGTCGTGCTGGCGCAGCATCGGCTTGATCAGAAGATTGTTGAAGTCACGCTCGGACTTGATGGCCTCCAGCCAGAACAGGCGGCGCAGGCGCGGCAGCAGGTCGTCGTCGCTGAACAGGTCGTCGATGATCGAGGCGAAGATGCGGTTGACCTTGACGGCGACGTTGTCCAGCAGGTCGGCGTAGCTCGGTTCCAGGTCGGCCGGGGCCGCGGCGGCGGGCTTCTCGCCCAGGAAGCTGATATCGAAGTCGGGCGTGGCCGCGGCGCTGGGGGCGCTGTCGAGGATGTTGATCTCGATCGGCGCTTCCGTCTCGGCCGGGGCGGGGGCCTGGTTGTTGTTGCCGGCGGCAGCTATTTGCGGCATGGAGGCGGCGATCTCGCGGGCGACGCGCTCCGGGCCGTAGAGGGCCACGTCGAGCAGCCGCTCGTTCGTCGGCAGGGCCAACTCCTGCTCGCCCGCGCTCAGGCGCGAATGGACGGAGCGATCGGTCTTCATCAGTTCGTACATCGTCGCCTGCTGGCAGGTGTAGCGGAAGCTGCGGCCGATGCGCCCCACCAGCACGCGGAAGGCATCGGTCAGCGGTACGGCGTTGTCGGCCTCGCCGGGGATGATGTAGCTATAGGTCTGGCCATAGCTGGCCCGTTCCAGGCGAGAAACAATCTCGTGCGCTTCCAGCGTGCGGTCTAGCTCGGCGGTCATGATGTCGGCCGCTTCGGGCATGAACTTGGAAACGGCGTCCTGCATCACCAATTCCACCTGGAAAAGGATGCGCTTGATGGGCACTTCGATGCCGCTGGTGCCCCAGATGAGGTTGTCATAGGTCACGTCGCGGCCGTCCCAGTACTCGGTGCCGTAGTTCTCCAGCAGCATCTCCACCTCGCGCTGGACGGCGTCCTGGACCATGCCCTTGATGCCGTTGAGCGTCGGCCGGAGCATCTGGCGGAAGCGCTCATCGCTGTTGGTGCGGCTGCTCAGCTCCAGCAGGGCGTTGTGGAAGGCGCGCGGCAGTTCCTTCTGCTGGCGGGCCAGGACGTTCTCATAGCGCCGTTCTTGCAGTTGTTCCCAGCTGGTGGCAAAGGGCGGCTGGACGCCGCGCGCGGCCAACTGCTTCTCATAGTAGAAGCGCAAGGCCTGCAGGGCGTTGCGCGTGCGCGTGGCCGCCTCGCGCAGTTGGCTGCGAACGCGCTCGTGCTGGATGAAGTGGATGAGGCCCTCGCGCAGCAACGGCACTTCGCTCAGCTTCAACAGCGCTTCCTTCGTGTCCGGGTTCAGCGGGTCGCTTATGTCCACGTTGCCCAACTGATCCTTGAAGACCTTGGCGATGCGCTCGGTCTCGCTGGCGAACTCCTGCGGCGCGTGTTCCGGGTCTTGCAGGTAGAGAGCCGGCGGGGCCATGACCAGGAAGTACGGCCGGTTGTGGCCGCGACCGCCATAGCGCTCCCAGTAGTTCGGGGCGATGTAGCGGGTGACTTCCTTGACCTCTAGCTCGGCCTCCGGCAGGCCGGAGTTCAGCCGGTCGAACGCCTGACGGACGTTGCCGCCGTTGACGACGAGGAAGATCTTCGATGCGGCCTCGTCCAGGTCGCCGCCGCTCAGGCCGAACAGGCGGTTTTCCTTGATCCAGTTGACGGCCGAGAGCGACTTCATCTCGTCAACGCGCTGGCGGCCGGCGTCGGTCACCAGGACGATCATGGCGTCCTCGCGCTTCATCTCTTCGAGGGTAATGGCCTCATGCAGGCGCATGCCCGCGCCCAGGCCGGGCACGTCAACGATGCGCAGGTAGCCGTTCATCAGCAGGTTGGGCATGCCCGTCCGGGGGTGGATGCGGAAGGTGGCCGATTTGATCAGGCGGATCTGGCGCTGCTGGCTGCCCTTGAAGCCGTCCTCGCGCAGATGCTTGAGCGACTCCTCATTCTCCAACATCAGGTTCATGGGCGGCGGCGTGCCGGCTTTGAACAACTCCTTGTTGTTGTTATAGGAGTCGATGCAGTCCAGCAGGATGTCGAGGTACTCGTCGCGCTCCGTCTTGGCCTGATCCTTGCGCGACTCTTCGAGCGCTGTGATGTCCTTGCGGGCCTGGTCGCGCTCGCCCTCGTTGGTGATGTCGAAGCTGTCGATCTCGGCCAGCTGGCACAGACGACGAACGCGCTCGGCGAACTCATCGCGGCTCCAGTAGTTGAGGACGAGGGATTCGTCTTCGCCCTCGCCGGCCTGCTCGATGTAGACGATGGTGCCGGTGACGGCCGTCACCGCGCCCGTCGGCAGCAGATTGCGGCCGAGCAGGGCGTTGATCAGCGTGCTCTTGCCCACGCCCGTGCCGCCGAAGAAGACCAGCGTGTAGGTGCGCTGGGCCAGAATCTTCTGGGCTTCGTCGATGCTGAATTGGGCCTGGGGCACAGCGCGGATGAGATAGTCGCGCGTCCGGTCGATTGTCTCCTGCAACTCGACCCATTGCTCCACCTGTGCCGGGCTGATGAACGGCAGTTCCGCCAGTGAAGCTCTCAAAGAATCGGTATCGTTCTTACTCATGTGTCGTTCCTTACCTCGCCGGGATTCATCACCGCCCGCGCAGACGCAGGCGCATTGAAATCACGCAGTTGTGTTACCTATCAGTACGCGCGAGTCCGCGGAGGGTTGCAGGCTATGGCATGGTGGCGGACGCGGGAATTGCGAACGTAAAAAGCGCGTTGGAAATGGCGCGCCGGCTTGATTTTGTCGGCCGGCTATGCTATTCTATGCATGACGCGATGCGTCATTACGAACACCGTCACACTGCGTCATTGGGATTGCATATGCCGAATTATCCGACAGTATACACCTTTTCGACCAAGGGGGGGCAGCTCGTTCACGTCCGTTCGTTGCAGCCGATCGATGCGCCCTACCTGGTTGACCTGTTCGAGAACATGGGCGCTGATAGTCGCTATCAACGCTTCTTGCAGACGTTGGACTATGTTGACATCGACCGCGTTTGGGACACGGCCGAGTTGATCGCTTATGGCTCGGCCGCCAACGCGCGCGGTCTGGTGGCCTTCTGCGACACGGCCGAGCGGCCGGACGTGCCCGTGGCCGCGGCCCGCTACGTGCGCATGAACGACGAAGAGGCCGAGGTTGGCGTCTCCGTGCGCGACGACATGCAGGACAAGGGCATCGGCAGCCAACTGCTGGGCCTGCTCGTCGAGGAGGCCCACGACGAGGGTCTTAGCCGGCTGATTGCCTACGTCCAGAACAGCAACGTCGCCATCTGGCGCATCCTCAACCGGCTCAACTATCCGCTCAGCCGCCATTCGGACGGCGGCGCGACCGAGATCGTCATCCACGTCGGCGAGGGCGATGGTTGCGAGGACGCGGCCATCGACTACTCACCCGAACCGCAACTCATAGGGTAGCAGCATCAGCGGCCGGCCGGCCAGCGCGCGCAGCTGCTCGCCCGACAACAGGCGCGCGGCTTCCTCCGCCAGGCGGGCCGAGCCGTTGGGATAGACCGTGTACTGCGACGTGCGCGGGTAGATGTTGAAGGCCGAGATGGCGTGAACGTCCTCGGTCGGCAAGGCGGCCAACTCGGCCGCCTTTTTGATCGCGTCGAGAAAGTCGCCGTGGCTGTCCACCAGGCCGCGCTCGCGGGCCTGCCGCCCCGTCCAGACGCGCCCGCCGCCGACGGCATCGACCGCCTCCGGGGCCAATTGCCGCCCACGGGCAACGACATCGACGAAGCGCCCATACGTCTCGTGGATGGTGCGCTGGAAGATGGCCCGCTCGTCGC
Organism: Promineifilum sp.; assembly: GCA_019695075.1. Taxonomy (GTDB): domain Bacteria; phylum Chloroflexota; class Anaerolineae; order Promineifilales; family Promineifilaceae; genus Promineifilum. The sequence continues at coordinate 4,250 of JAIBAS010000588.1, forward strand.
CCGTCATGGGGTCGCTGTCGCGGTATAGCCCGGCGTGTTCGCCCCGTTCCAGGCTGACGCGCTCGACGGAGAGGTGCTCATAGAGGCCGGCGGTGCTGAACTTGGCCGTGATCACGCCGATGGAGCCGGTCGTCGTCAGCGTCTGGCTCATGATGTGGCGGGCGGGCGCGGCCACGTAGTAGCCGCCGGAGGCAGCGACATTGCCCATGTAGATGACGACGGGCTTGTGGGCGGCGAACTGCTCGATCTGCCGGCCGATCAACTCCGAGGCCAGCGCCGACCCGCCGCCCGAATCGACGTGGAGCACCAGCGCGGCCAGGTCATCGATGCTTTCCAGTTGGCGCAGGGTGGCCACCAGCGTTTGCTCGCCGGCCGTAGTGCCGCCGATGAAGGGGATGGGCAACTCGATGGGCGGCTGCCGCGATGGCCCCATCGTGATCAGCCCTTCCACCGCCAAAACGCCGACCCAGCGGCGCGTGTGGCGGCGGGGTTTCTCCAGCAGGGCGTCGCGCGCCCGCCCCCATGACTTGAGCGAGGCGCGCGGGGCGGGCCTGGCGCCGTCGGCGACTGTCGTGGCGGCGGGCGTCGTCGCGGCGGTCTGGCGGCGTTCGGCTCGTTCGCGGCCGAGCAGTTCGGCCAGCTGGTCGTCGTAGGCCACCCAGTCGATCAGCCCGGCCTCCCGCGCGGCCTCGGCCGAGAGCGGCGCGCGGTCGATCAGTTCGCGCAGGGCGGCCTGGCTCATCCCCCGGCCGGCGGCCATGTCGGCCGTCAGCGTGTCGTACTGGTCGTCGAGCAGCCAGTCCAGTTGGGCGCGATACTCCGCCGTCATCTCCGCCCGGCTGAAGCGGTCGAAGGCGGTCTTATAGGGCGAAATCTGGATGACGTCGGCCTGTACGCCGGCGCGGGCCAGGGCGTCCTTCAGGAAGGTAACCTCGGTGTAGAGGCCGAGAACGTCGAACTGCGTCCCCGGCGGTGCGACGATGCGGGCCGCGGCCGTGGCGGCGTAGTAGTGGGCCAGGTCCAAATAGGGCGTGTAGACGATGGCGTCCTTGCCGGCGGCGCGCAGCCGGGCGACGGCGGCGCGGAAGTTCTGCAGCGTGGCCGCGCCGGCGCTGAAGCCGCGGAAGACGAAGACCACGCCGTGGACGTTCGGCGCGTCGGCGACCATGCTCAGGCGATAGTTGAGATGCTGCATGCTGAGCGGGTCGGGCGGCAGGGGCAGGCGGCGCTCGATGAAGCCGCGCCGCGGCCCGGCGCGCTCCGGCAGCGGCCCGCCGACGGGCAGGACGACGTAATCGACGTGGGCCTTACGCAGCCGGCGCATCATGTTGCGCCAATCGGCTCCCAGTGTGCTCAAATTGTCGGCCAGCGACTGCTGCGCGCGCCACACGTCACGCCGCAGCGCTTTGGCAAAACCGCGCGGTCGCCTGGCGGGTACAGGATCAATGACAACGGACGGGGGGCGAAACTTCACATCCACGGGCTAGGCTTCTCTATGTTAGCAACTCAGGCACACCCTGAAGTGTAATCTCATAAGGGCACTTTGGTCAAACGGGCGTGATCCCCGTGGCGCGATTCTCCCGAATCGCCCTCTTGCGCCGCCGTGGGCGCGATTCTCCCGAATCGCGTTCTTGCGTCGCCGTGGACGCGATTCGGGAGAATCGCGCCACAGGGGAGCCTGGGTTTGTGTGGCGCGGCCCCGTGGCACAAGCTACCATTCGCCCTCACTTTGTCTTACGGAGTTGGATTCGATGGCGCACACGGGCAATCCTGTCTTCGTTTTTGCCAACGGCGTGCTGGCCGACATCGGTTGGCTGCCGCCCATCCTGGCGCGGGCTGCGGCCGTCATCGCCGCCGACGGCGGCCTGCGTCACGTGCTGGCCCTCGGTCGCCGTCCGGACGTGCTCATCGGCGACCTCGATTCGCTGCCGCCCGGCGTTGACCCGGAGACGGCCGCCGGCAAGGTCATCCGTTACCCGCGCGACAAGGACGAGACCGACCTGGAGTTGGCCCTGCTTTACGCCGTCGATCATTACCCCGACGCGGAGGTGTTCGTCGTCGGCGGAGCCGGCGGCCGGCTTGACCACCTGCTGGCCAACGTCCTACTGCTGGCCCACCCGCGCCTGCTGGGCCGGCCGGTGCGCTTCGTGGACGACCGGCAGACGGCCTGGCTGATCAGCGCGGTTGCGCCGCCGGGCGAAACGCTCATTAGCGGCACGCCGGGCGACATCGTCTCGCTCTTGCCGCTGGGCGGGCCGGCTCGCGTGGCGGCCACGAGCGGCTTGCGCTGGCCGCTGCGCGATGAAGTGCTGGCCTTTGGCCCGGCGCGCGGCGTCAGTAACGTGTTGACCGCCGAATCGGCGACGGTTCGGCTCGACCAGGGCGCGGTCTTGTGCGTCCACATCAGGCAGTAGGCGGTCGCAGCTCCCGCCTTAACAAAACAAGGAGATCATCAGATGAGTCAAGTCAGTACAGCCGTGCCGGCCCCGCGGGCCACAGCGGCCACCGTCAGCCGCGTGGCGGTGATCGTCATCGCCGCCTACATGGGCGCGCAGATGTTGTCCGACATCGCCAGCCTCAAGATCGGCGTCGTCGCCGGGCTGGCCGTGGACATGGGCACGTTTATCTATCCCATCACCTTCACCCTGCGCGACGTTGTCCACAAGGTCACGGGCAAGCGCAGCGCACAAACGCTGATTGTCACCGCCGGCGTGGTCAACCTATTCATGGCCGCCTACCTGGCCTGGGCGGCGCGCGTGCCCAGCGACCCGACCTGGGGCCGGGGCGAGCAGTTCAGCGCCATCCTCGGCCCGGTGTGGCGCATTGTCCTGGCGTCGATCATCGCTGAGCTTGTCAGCGAGTTGCTCGACACCGAGGTCTATCACTGGTTTGTCACCCGCGTGACAACGCGCTACCAGTGGGCGCGCGTGCTCACCAGCAACGCCGTCAGCATCCCCATCGATACACTCATCTTCACCGTTATCGCCTTCGGCCCGCTGCCGGGGCTGGCCGACGATCCGCTCAGCCTGCCCTGGGCGACGGTGTGGCAGATCTTCCTGTTCAACCTGGCAGTCAAGTTTGCCATGACCCTCATCAGCCTGCCGCTCATCTACACCACGCGCGACCGTGACTGGTCGGCCGACCAGCACGACGCTTAAGAGGTCAACGCAAGGACACCAGGACGCAAAGGCGCAAGAAGATATTTTTTCACTGGGCGTCCTTGCGCCTTTGCGTCCTTGCGTTAACTTCTTTCAACCGCCAGTTGGCCGCAGCCGGCGGCAACATCGATGCCGCGGCGCTGGCGGACGGTGCTGGGCAGGCCGTAGCCGGCCAGGACGGCCTGGAAGGCGCGCGCCGCCGGCCCGGCCGTCGGCCGGCCGTCGTAGCCCAGCGTGGGGTTCAAGGGAATGAGGTTGACGTGGGCGTCCATGCCCGCCAGCAGCCGGCCGAGGGCCTGGGCCTGGGCTGGACCGTCGTTCTGGCCGTCAATGAGCGTCCACTCGAAGAAGATGCGCCGGCCGAGTGTTGTCGTGTAGTCGCGGCAGGCGGCCATCAACTCGCTCAGCGGCCAGCGGCGGGCGGGCGGCACCAGCCGGGCGCGCTCCTCGTCCGTGGCCCCGTGCAGGCTGACCGCCAGGCGCATGGGGCGGCGTTCGGCCGTCAGCCGGCGGATGCCCGGCACAACGCCGACGGTGCTGAGGGTGATGAAACGCGGGCCGATGGCCAGGCCGCGGTGGTCCATGACCGTCTCCAGGGCGGCCATTGTCGCCTCGTAGTTGTGCAGCGGTTCGCCCATGCCCATCAGGACGATGTTGCGCAGCGTTTCGCCGCGGGCGCGCAAGGCCCGCTCGGCGTGGACGACCTGGGCGGCGATCTCGCCCGGCGATAGGTGGCGGCGAAAGCCCATCTGCCCCGTGGCGCAGAAGACACAGCCCATGGCGCAGCCGACCTGCGTGCTGATGCACACCGTCGCCCGGCCGCGGAAGTACATCAGTACCGTCTCGATGGCCGCGCCGTCGGCCAGGCCCAGCAGAACCTTGCGCGTGTGGCCGTCGGCGCTGTCAATGGTCGCCCGGACGGGCAGGACGCCGACCGTCTCCGCCGCCAGCCGCGCGGCCAGTTCCGGCCGCAGCCCGGCGATGGCCTCCGGCGCGGCGGCCAGGTCGCGGTAGAGGCCGGCCCACACCAGCCCGGCGTAATAGTCGCTATAGCCCCAACCGGCCAGCCGCTCGGTCAGGCCGGCGCGGCTGAGATCGTAGAGCGCGGTGGGGCGATTTGTCCTGTCGTCCATACCCGCCATTGTAACAGGTTGCCCGAAGCTGTCAGGCGCGGTTAAGCCGGTTACAATGTGACCATGCTCAAGCTGATTAGCTGGAACGTCAACGGCCTGCGGGCCGTCCACCGCAAGGGGTTATTCCTGGAGTGGCTGGCGGCGACCCAGCCCGACATCCTGGCTCTGCAGGAGACCAAGTGCCACCCTGACCAGTTGCCGCCGGAGGTGCGCCAGCCCGACGGCTACATGACCTACTGGGCCTCGGCCGAGCGCGCCGGCTACAGCGGCGTGGCCCTCTACACACGCCGCGCGCCGCTGTCGGTGCAGGTTGGCCTCGGGCACGACGACTACGACCGCGAGGGGCGGACGCTGGTGGCCGACTTTGGCGACTTTGTGCTCATCAATGCCTACTTCCCCAACGGCGGACGCGACCACGGGCGCGTGCCCTTCAAGATGCGCTACAAGGCCGACTTCCTGACCATTTGCAACAACCTGCGGGCCGAAGGGCGCGCGGTCGTTTTCTGCGGCGACGTCAATACCTCCCATCAGGACATCGACCTAGCCCGGCCGCGCCAGAACCGCAACGCCACCGGCTTCCTGCCCGAAGAACGCGCCTGGATCGACGAGGTCGTCGCCCAGGGATACGTCGATACCTTCCGCGCCCGCTACCCCAACCGCGCCGGGGCCTACACCTGGTGGGCGCAGGTCACCTTCTCGCGCGAGAAGAATGTCGGCTGGCGGTTGGACTACTTCTTCGTCTCGCCCGACCTCTGGCCGCGGGTGATCGATGCCACCATCGAGGCCGACGTGAGCGGCTCCGACCACTGCCCGGTGGGCTTGCTGCTGGACATCGATGGCCGCGACTGATGCCCAGGCGTCGGACACCCGGCCGGGGCGACCGGCGGCGTGGGAGGTGGCCGCCCTGCTGGCCCTGCTATTGTTGGCGGGCGTCGCGCGCATGGCGCGGCCCGACCTGACCGAGTTCAAGGCCGACGAGGGTCGCCTGTTAAGCCTGGCCCTGGCCACCAGCGACGGCGACATCGCCCGTCACGGCATCGCCAGCTCCGTCGGCTTCCCCAACGCGCCGCTGAGCGTCTGGCTCTACGCCCTGCCGCTGACAGTGTGGCCCCACCCCTACGCGGCGACGCTTTTCACTGGCCTGCTCAACACCCTGGCGGTGGCCGGCGTCTACTGGCTGGCGCGGCGCACCTGGGGTGTCCCCGCGGCCCTGGCGGCGGCGCTGCTGCTGGCCACCGGGCCGTGGGCCATCCTCTTCTCGCGCAAAATCTGGGCGCAAAATCTGTTGCCGCTCTTCGCCGTCGGCTGGGGCATCGGCGCGGTGCTGGCCTTTGTGGAAGGGCGGCGGCCGTTTGTGGCCCTGCATCTGCTCTGCCTGGCCGTGGCCGCGCAGATTCACCCCGCGGCCGTTGGGCTGGCCCCGGCGACGCTGCTGTTTCTCATCGTCTTCCGGCGGCGCGTCGGCTGGGGCTGGGTGCTGGCCGGCGGCGCGCTGGGGGCGCTGACAGCCGTGCCCTATCTGGCCTACCTCTGGGGCGAGTGGCGGGCGGGCGGCCTGGCCGTCTCGACCGGACAGGCGGCGGCGGCCGTGTCGCTCGACTCGCTACGGCTGGCCCTGGCCATCACCGCCGGGCACGGCATCGAGCCGCTGGCCGGGGCGGGTTTTGCCTTGCCGCCGGGCGCGGTTGTCGCTCGCTGGCTGGTGGTCGCGCTTGTGCTGGCCGGCATCGTCTTCGCCGCCGTGCAGGCAGCGCGCCGCTGGCCGCGGCCGGGCGCGCAGGCCGGCTTCATCGTCCTGGTCTGGCTGCTGGCCCCGGCGCTGTTCTTCGTCTGGCATCGTACGCCGGTCTACATCCACTACTTCATCGCCGGGCTGCCGGCGGCCTGCCTGTTGGTCGGGGCGGTCGTGGGCGCGGCGCTTGATCGCCGGCGGGCGTGGGCCAAAGCGGCGGTGTGGGCGGCGCTGCTGCAGATCGGAAG
>JAIBAS010000175.1 GCA_019695075.1 Promineifilum sp.
ACCGCAGCGCCATCCCTCACGACCGGCTGGCGCGGCTGCCTCTACGGCTGAACCCGGACAATGCCGCCGGGCTGATGGTCGCCGACGGGGCCGAGATGCTCACCGAGGGCGACGGCCCGCTGACTGTGGCACTGAGCGAGGACGTGCCCGCCGGGCTGGGGCTGGTGCGCGGCGTGCGCGGCGACTTCGTAGCGCAGGCTGTCAGCCTGCTGCAAAACGTATAGATCAAAGAGGCAGGCTAACAGCCTGCGCTACGGAACAGGAGTGGTCTATGACTCCAGGTGCAATTGCGATTCGAGCCTTGATCATTGGCTTCATCATTAGCTTGGCCGTCATCACCGGCTTCGCCTACACGACGCTGCTAGAGCGCAAGGTGCTGGCCCGCTTGCAGCACCGCGTTGGCCCCAACCGGGCGGGCTACATCCCCATCCCCTGGCGCGGCGGCGAGAAGCGTTTGCTGGGCGGTTTCATGCAGCCGGCGGCCGATGCCGTCAAGCTCTTCATGAAGGAAGACCCCACCCCGGCCAAGGTTGACCGCGTCACCTACAACATCGCGCCGATGCTGGCCGTCATCCCAGCCATCCTCATCCTGGCGGTCATCCCCTGGGCACCGGCCTTCCGCCTGGGGCCGTGGCGGTTCACGCCCTACTTCGCCGTGGCCCCCGGCATCAACGTCGGCGTGCTGTTCATCCTGGCCGTCACGTCGATCAGTGTCTACGGCGTCATCCTGGCCGGCTGGGCGTCGAACAGCAAGTATGCCGTCCTGGGTGGCATCCGCGCCTCGGCGCAGATGATCAGCTACGAGCTGGCCCTGGGCATCATCGTTCTCATCCCCATCATGATGGCCAACTCGATGAACCTGGGTGACATCGTTGAGGCGCAGCGGCCGGTGTGGTTCATCTTCATCCAGCCGCTGGCGGCGATTGTGTTCTTCATCGCCGCGCTGGCCGAACTCCAGCGCGCCCCCTTCGACCTGCTGGAGGCGGAGCAGGAGCTGTCGGCCGGCTTCAACGTTGAGTACGCCGGCATGCGCTTCGGCATGTTCTTCATGGCCGAGTACATGAAGATGATCTCGCTGAGCGCCATCTTCTCGACCTTCTTCCTGGGCGGCTACGGCGGCCCGTTCGTCGATCGGCTGCCGTGGCTGGGCTTCATCTACATCATCCTGAAGATCATCTTCTGCCTCGTCTTGATGATCTGGATTCGGGCATCGCTGCCGCGGTTGCGCTATGACCAGCTCATGGGCTTCGGCTGGAAGGGGCTGCTGCCCATCGCCGTGTTGAACTTCATCATCACCGCCGTGCTCATCGTCATGGCCGAAGAGGGTACATTGGCCCCATTGCTCGACACGGTGCGGCAGTTCTTTATCGGCTAGATTCTGGGTTTTTAGGTTTCAGGTCTCAGGTTTTAGGATTCTTACCCTAGAACCTAACCCCTGAAACCTAGTCTCTAACAAGGGAGAGACGCATGATCGGAGAGATTCTCAAAGGCCTGGGCACGACGCTAAAGCACATGTTCATGCCCCCGGTGACCATCCAATACCCGGAGGTAGAGCGGCCGGTGCGCTACCGGTTCAAGGGCCGGCATGAGTTGAAGCGCTATGACACCGGCCTGGAGCGGTGCATCGGCTGCTCGCTGTGCGCCGCGGCCTGCCCGGCCGACGCCATCTTCGTCGAGGCGGCCGAGAACACCAACGAGGAACGCTACTCGCCCGGCGAACGCTACGCGCGCGTCTACGAGATCAATATGATGCGCTGCATCTTCTGCGGCTACTGCGAAGACGCCTGCCCGACGCAGGCCATCGTCCTGGAGGATCGCTACGAGCTGAGCTTCTACGACCGCGCCTCAGCGATCTATACGAAGGAGATGCTGCTGACGGCCGTGCCGGAGCGCGGCCTGGCCACGCCGCAACAGACCGCGCCGGGCACGTATGACCGCTCCATTCCCGACATGGAGAACCCCAGATAGGGGTTAGGTTCTAGGGATTAGGGGCTAGGGGAAGAACGCCTTTCCTGGCCCCTAAGAGCTGGACAGCGAGCGACTTCATATGATACATCCAATCCCCTTTCTCCTCCTGGCGGCCGTGGCCGTGGCCGCGGCGCTGGGCATGTTGCTGAGCCACAACGCCGTCCATTCGGCGCTCTATCTGGTGCTCAACTTCATCACCGTGGCCATCTTCTACCTGGCCCTCAACGCGCCGTTCATCGCCATGGTGCAGGTCACTGTCTATGCCGGGGCCATCGTCGTCCTGTTCCTGTTCGTGATCATGTTGCTGGGCGCGGAGCGGCTGCGCAGCCCGGTTGACGAGGTGCGCGGGCCGGAGCGCTTCCACCGCTACACGGCTATCCTGCTGGCGCTGGTGCTCGTGGGCGTGGCCGCCTACCTGCTGTTCCAGGGCGGCGTGGACATGACCGGGGTGGACACGACAGCCGGGGCGACGCTGGACGCCAGCCCGCAAGCGCTGGGCCTGGCCCTGTTCCAGTCGTACGTCTTCCCGTTCCAGGTGACCGGCGTGCTGCTGCTGGCGGCCATCGCCGGCGTCGTCATTTTCGGTCACACCAAGAAACGAGGTGAGGACAATGCCTAGCGCCGTCAACATCAACTGGTACATCGCCCTCAGCAGCATCCTGTTCACCATCGGCGTGCTGGGCGTGCTGCTGCGGCGCAATGCCATCATCCTGTTCATGTCGGTCGAACTGATGCTCAACAGCGCTAACCTGCTCTTCGTGGCCTTCGCCCGCCATCTGGGCCAGCTCGACGGGCAGGTGCTGGTGTTCTTCGTCATCACCGTGGCCGCGGCCGAGGTCGCCGTCGGCCTGGCGCTGATCGTGGCCATCTTCCGCACCAAGAAGAGCATCAACATCGATGAGATCAATTTGCTAAAGGGATGACAGCGGACGACAGACGACAGACCACTGACCACGATCTGTTGGCTGTCGTCTGTGGTCGGTCGTCCGTTGTCTTCTGGAGCGACTATGAATACGTTTAACCTGGCTCCACTGATACTGATTCTGCCGGTCATCGGCCTGCTGCTCAATGGCCTGTTCGGGCGGCGCTTTGTCGAGGCGAACCCGGCCAACGGCGAGCGGCTAACCGGCTGGCTGGCCAGCCTGATGACCATCGGCGCGTTCCTCGTGTCGCTGTCGCTGTTCCTCAGCCTGCTGGCCCACGGCTTCGAGCCGATCATCGTGCCGCTGTTCAACTGGATCGACATCCCCAGCGCCGACTTTTTGGTCAACTGGGCCATGCAGGTGGACACGCTGTCGGTGACGATGATGCTGGTGGTGACGGGCGTCGGCTCGCTCATCCACATCTACGCCATCGGCTACATGCACGGCGACCCCGACTTCAGCCGCTTCTTCACCTACCTGAACCTGTTCATCTTCTTCATGCTCATCCTGGTCAGCGGCAGCAGCTATCTGGTGATGTTCGTCGGCTGGGAAGGCGTGGGCCTGTGCTCTTACTTGCTGATCAGCTTCTGGTGGGCGCGGCTGGACAAGAACGGCGTGCCCGCCAACGCCAACGCCGGCCGCAAGGCCATGATCATGAACCGCATCGGCGACTTCGGCGTCATCCTGGCCATGATCCTGCTGTTCTGGACGTTCGGCACGCTGGACTACCAGGCCGTCTTCAGCGGCGCGGTGGAGATGTTCGAGGCCAACCACATGGTCGCCTTCGGCGGGCTGAGCGTGCCTCTGCCGACGGTGCTGACGGCGGTGACGGCCCTCTTTCTGCTGGGCGTCACCGGCAAGTCGGCCCAGATTCCGCTCTACACCTGGCTGCCCGACGCCATGGCCGGCCCGACGCCCGTCTCGGCCCTCATCCATGCGGCGACGATGGTCACGGCCGGCGTCTACCTGTTGGTGCGCAGCAACGTCCTCTATGAGATCGTCCGCACCAGCGGCGCGACCATCCTCGGCCTCATCTCCACACCCAACCTGGTGGCCTGGGTGGGGGCACTGACGGCCTTCTTCGCCGCCCTGATCGCCTTCAGCCAGAACGACATCAAGAAGGTGCTGGCCTATTCGACCGTCAGCCAGCTCGGCTTCATGGTCGCCGCGGCCGGTTCGGGGGCCTACGTCGCCGCCATGTTCCACCTGGTCACCCACGCCTTTTTCAAGGCGCTGCTCTTCCTCGGCTCCGGCTCGGTCATCCACGGTATGGAGCACGGGCATCATCACCTGGCCCATGCCGGCCACGGCGCGACCCACACCGACGACGACGGCTTCGATCCGCAGGATATGCGCTACATGGGCGGGCTGCGCCGGCGCATGCCGACGACGTTCATCGTCTACCTGATCGGCTCGCTGGCGCTGGCGGGCATCATCCCGCTGGCCGGCTTCTGGTCGAAGGACGAAATCCTGCTTCACGACCAGACCTACGCGACGCCCATCTTCATCGTCCTGGCCATCGCCGCGCTGGGCACGGCTTTCTACGTCGCCCGGCAGCTGATCATGGTCTTCTTCGGCAAGCCGCGCCACGCCGCCGCCGAGCACGCCGCCGAAAGCCCGGCCCTCATGACCACGCCGCTCGTCGTCCTGGCCGGGTTGACCGTCTTCGGCGGCCTGCTGAACCTGCCCTACCTGACGCGGGCCATGGCCGAGGCCAACCACAACCACCCGGCGGGCATCTTCCTGATGCTGGAAAGCTGGCTGGAGCACTCGCTGGCCTCGTTCGAGTTGGCCGAAGAGGGCATTCTGGCCCTGCCGCGGACGCCGGTGTATCTGTCGCTGTTGGTGGCGGGCATCTCCACGGCGCTGGCCGTGGGCGGGCTGCTGCTGGGCTACCTGGTGTACCGCGGCCGGCCGCGCACCAGCAGCGAACCCGACCGGCTGGCACGGACGCCCATCTGGTGGTGGTCTGTCCTGCCGCTCAACTCGCTCTATATGAAGGGCTTCGTGCCGCTGTTCAACCGCTTCTCGGTCTGGCTGGCCGACAAGGTGGACTGGGCCTTCTGGCACGATTTTGTCCATGACCGCGTTATCCGCGATATCTTCGTCACCGGGGCCGAGTTCTCGGCCAACGTCCTCGACGCGCAGGGCGTCGATGGCGTGGTCAATGGCGCGGGCAAGACGACGCAACGACTGGCCCGCGGCCTGCGCCTGACGCAGACGGGCTACGCGCGCACCTACGCGCTGGCCGTGCTGCTGGGCGCGGTCGGCTTGCTGGTCTACTTCCTGTTTATGGCAGGATAGGAAGCTCACGCAAAGGACGCCAAGTAAGCAAAGGACGCAAAGCTATGAACTGGATACTCACTATCGTCACCTTCCTGCCCCTGATCGGCGTGCTGGCGATTCTGCTGACGAATCCGCCCAAGCGCGGCTCGGAGAATCTCGTCAAGGGCATCGCCGTCGTCACCTCGGCCATCACCTTCCTGGGGACGCTGCTCATCCTGATGCGCTTCGACCCCGGCACGCCGGGGCTACAGCTCGTCGATCGCTTCGACTGGATTCCCTCGTGGGGCATCCAGTACTTCCTGGGCGTCGATGGGCTGAGCATCCTCATGGTGCTGTTGACCTCGTTCATCTCCATGCTGGCCATTGCCTCGTCGTGGAACGCCATCAAGACGCAGGTGAAGCAGTTCTACATCTTTTGCCTGCTGCTGGAGACGGGCATGCTGGGCGTCTTCCTGGCCCAGGACTTGTTCCTGTTCTACATCTTCTGGGAGTTCACGCTCGTGCCGATGTACTTCCTGATCGGCATCTGGGGCGGGGCGCGGCGGGTGTATGCGTCGATCAAGTTCTTCCTGTACACCATGGCCGCGTCGCTGCTGATGCTGCTGGCCATCCTCTACATGGGCATCAACGCGGGCACGTTCTCCCTGCCCGACCTGATCGCCGGGCGGGCGGCCTTCGCCGGGGCGCAGGACCTGCTCTTCCTGGGCTTCTTCCTGGCCTTCGCCGTCAAGGTGCCCATCTTCCCGTTCCACTCCTGGCTGCCCGACGCCCACACCGAAGCGCCGACGGCCGGCTCGATCATCCTGGCGGGCGTCCTGCTGAAGATGGGCACGTATGGCCTGATCCGCTTCAACCTGCCGCTCTTCCCGGAGGCGGCCTACCGCTACGCGCCCGCCATCGCCGTGCTGGCCATCATCGGCATCATCTACGGCGCGATCGTCTCCTTCGCCCAGAAGGACGTGAAGAAGCTGGTCGCCTATTCGTCCATCAGCCACCTCGGCTTCGTGACGCTGGGCATCTTCTCGCTCAACGCCGCCGGCATCCAGGGGGCCATCCTCCAGGGCGTCAACCACGGCCTGAGCACGGGCGCGCTGTTTTTCCTAGTCGGCGTGCTCTATGAACAGACGCACACGCGCGATATGTCGGCTTACGGCGGGGTGTGGAAGATCATGCCCGTGTTCAGCGTGCTATCGCTCATCGTCGTGCTGTCGAGTATGGGCCTGCCGGGGCTGAACGGCTTCGTGGGCGAGTTCACCATCCTGCTCGGCTCGATGGGCGCGGAGTCGCTGGCCCCGCGGCCGTGGATCTTCACCGCCTTCGCCACCACCGGCGTCATCCTGGCCGCCGTCTACCTGCTGTGGATGTTCCAGCGGGTGTTCATGGGGCCGGCGGAGACGAAAGAGGTCAAGGGGCTGCGCGACATGAACCGCGGCGAGCTGGTCATCATGCTCTCCTTCCTGCTGTTCATCTTCTGGATCGGCATCGCCCCCAGCCTGTACTTCCACCTGATGGATAGCAGCGTCAGCGCGCTGGTGTCCCACCTCAGCAGCACGCTGATGGCGCTACGCTAGGTTATAGGGGCTAGGGACTAGGGGCTAGGGAAGAGCGCTCTCTTCCCCAGCCCCTACCCCCTACCCCCTAGTCCCTATCATGCCCCCGGTCTACTTCATCCACCTCAGCGACACCCACTTCGGGCCGACCGAGGCGTATTCGCGCCAGGGGCATCGCTCGCTGCCCTACGCCCGCCACGTCATCGACATGATCAACCGGCTGCCGCTGCGGCCCGACTTCGTGATGCATACCGGCGACGTGACCACGCATCCCACGCCGGAGGCCTACGCGCTGGCGGCGGAGACCTTCGCCGCGCTGGAAGTGCCCATCTATTACGCCACGGGCAACCATGACCGCTCGGCCGACATCCACCGCTACATGAAGATGGGGCCAAAGACCGACTGCCAGGAGGACACGAACACGCTGTCCTACACCTTCGAGGTGCGCGGCTGGCGCTTCCTGGTGCTCGACGCCCGCGGCCCGGACGTGATCGACCCGCGCGGGCTGCTGTCGCCGCAACAACTGGACGTGTTGCGCCGCGAGGCCACGCCCGACGGTCCGCCGCTGACTATCTTCACCCATTACCCGGCCACGCGCCTCAACGCGCCGTGGATGGACGCCAACATGCTCATCTACAACGGCGAGGAAATGCACCAGGCGCTCCTGCCGGCGCGGGGGCGGCTGCGGGGCGTCTTCTTCGGCCACATCCACAACTCGACGCAGATTCTCCGCGACGGCATCTTCTACTGCGCCGTGGCCAGCACCTTCGCCGGCTTCAGCATGTGGCCCAACGAGGAGATGATCAAGGCCGACCACGACGCCATGCCGGCCTTCAACTTCGTCCAGCTCTTGCCGGAGCAGACTATCGTCCAGCAGCGGCCGTTTGCGCGGTTGGCGGGGGAGCCGGTGCGGCGGCCGGCGGCGGGGAATTCGGAGAATCTGGAAGATTAAGGACGGCGTAGCAGCAAGCCAAGCCTCAGGCAAACGGATTCTGTACTCTGGCGCTCCCGTATTTCTGTCCCGCGCTCAAATCCTCCGACCAGACCACCTGACAGCCCAACTGCTGCGCGCTCGTCAGGATCATGGCATCCCAGAACGAAATCTGATGGCGCGTTTGCAGGCGGATAGCCTCCAGCACGGAGTTGACGCTGGGACGATGCACCTCCCACCTGGCCAGGTTAGCAATGATCTGGGCCGCTTCCTCCGGCAACAGTGGTCGGGCTATTTTGCGCGTCACATTGACGTAGAACTCCTGGAGCACCTGGATGCTCAGGCAACCAGTCCGTGTTTCCCATAGCTCTGTCAAAAGTTCCTGCGCCTGCCCGTGCTTGATACCTGCTGACCAGTCATGAGCGTAGATCAGGATGTTGGTATCGACGAAGTGCCGTGGCTCACGAACGCTCATGAAGCTCCTCGCGCGTCACGTCCATCCGGCCCTGCGTGCCCAGGTCGAAGCCTTCTGCCAGCAGACGCAGATGCCGTTGTTTGGCCAACAGGTATTCATCTTCCTGGGCCGCCAGCCTCTCCAGTTCGGCCCTCAACAGCCCGGATACAGACGTTCCCCGTTGCACTGCCAACAGCTTAACCTTTAATAAGGTCTCCTTGGGGAGTGAAAGAGTAATATTCTGCATTTCCATAACGCCTCCACGAGTTTAAGTGTACCACGTAAACACGTGGGCAACGAAATATATCCTGCTGACGGAGTGCTGCTATTCCCCTTGGGCCAACATGAACGTCTCCAAAATCCGATCCGCCTCCGCCTGCACATCGGCCGGCACCACGGCCGACACCCCGGCGTTGTAGTCGTTGCTGCTCAGCAGCGCCAGGCTGAACAGCAGATCGCCGCGTGGGATGGGCGCGGCGGCATTGTAGAAAACCCACTCGACCAGATCGCCATTGACCAGCATCGATCGCTCCACGTCCGCGCCGATGAAGTGGATCGCCCCCACCGGCACGAGGTCGCTCACTGCGCCGTTGAAGAGTTGCAGGTCGGGCGCTTCGTCGCTCTGCCGGGCGAACTTGACGCGCAGGGCGATGCCCGTCTCGCCATACAGGAGAAACAGCTGCCGGCCATCGTCATCAGTGACCAGCGTCCAGCGGTCGGACGGGAAGTGGAAGGAAAAGCCATATTCGCGATTGAGATAGAGGTTCCAGGTGGATGGATCGTCCAGCGGCACGGGGATTTCGACCGGCTGTTGAACGTCGCTGGTCGGCAGCGGGGTCGCCGTCAGCAAAGGCGTGAAGGAAGGCGGCGGCTCTGTTTGGGCACCGCCGCAGGCAACCATTAGCACGCCGGCCAGCAGTAGGAGCATGGAAGGCAAGGGGGTGGCTCTCATCGGTTACGTTTACGCCTCCAGATATTGTCATTATAGCCCAATTGCCCTTCTTGCCCGCCAGAGATAGCCCACGGATAGCGTAGAACCGGCGGATTTACGCGAATGGGAGCTATAAAGACTGGTGTATCAGTCCTAGTGGATGTTGCCCTACCGGTTGGGCGCTACATGTTCCGCTTTTATTCGTCCGATCGCCTGGAACCGCCCCACGTTCACGTCATTCGTGACGACAATGTCGCCAAGGTTTGGCTTCAACCTGTCAGTTTGCAGTACAATCGTGGCTATCGGCTGGAGGAGTTAAACGCCATCCTACGCCTTACCCGTGAAAACCAGGCGACGTTACTGGAGACATGGTATGAGTACTTCTCAAGGTAATATCGCTGAACTAGTAACAGTGATCGGTGTCGAGTTTGAAGACGACATCTTACACGTGCAACTGAGTGATGGAAGAAGGGTGAGCCTGCCGCTAGATGCGGTAAGCTGGCTTAAGTGGTTGACGTCGGCGACTGATGAACAGCGTGCGGCGTGGTCAATCGAACCGGGCGGCTATGCCATCTATTGGGACGATTTAGACGATGGTATTGAAGTAGAGCACTTGCTTGGATTGCACGCTCTGTCTTAGTTTGGGTCCAATCGTTTAGCCCAAATGTCTTCAAAATCCGGGCGGTAGACTGGCGCGTCAAATTGACGCGCCTCTTGTTTTCCGCCATAATCGCCTCTGAATCGCCCGGCGCGGCCGACTATGAGGTCTCATCCTTGACCGACCCAACGCTGCTGACCGACATGCCCCCTGCGGCCGCGAACACCGCCTTTGTGCGCGGCGCTTGCCCCCACGACTGCCCCGACACCTGCGGGACAATCGTCGAAGTACTCGACGGCCGCGCCGTGGCCTTCTATGGCGACCCGAATCACCCCATCACCGACGGTTGGGTCTGCGGCAAGGTGCGCCCCTACCTGGAGCACGTCTATCACCCCGACCGGCTGACGACGCCCCTGCGCCGCGTGGGGTCGAAGGGGAGTGGGCAGTTCGCGCCCATCTCGTGGGACGAAGCCATCGCCGAGATCGGCGCGCGCTGGCGGGACATCATCGCTGAGTATGGGGCCGAGGCCATCCTGCCCTATAGCTATAGCGGCACGCTGGGGCTGGCGCAGATGACGGTCTGCAACGGCCGCTTCTGGAACCGCCTCGGCGCGAGCCAACTGGAGCGGGCCATCTGTGGCGACGCCGCCCAGTACGCCGTTGAGCGGACGCTGGGGGCGCGCTGGGCCGTACCCTACGCCGACACCGCCCACACACGCGCGGCCCTCATCTGGGGCCACAACCCGGCCAGCACCGCCCCCCACTTCATGCCCTACCTGAAGGACATCCAGCGGCGCGGCGGCACGGTCGTGGTCATCGACCCCAAGCGCACGCGCACGGCGCGCACGGCCGACTGGCACGTGGCCCCGCGG
>JAIBAS010000223.1 GCA_019695075.1 Promineifilum sp.
GCCTCGCGCGCCTCGCGCGGCGCGCGCGGGGCAGCCGCCGGCAGTTCGGCCAGCGCCGACGGGTCAATCGGCAACCCCGCCTGGCTCAGCCGCCGCTGCATCTCCACTGTGAAGACGAAGCGCTCACCGTTCTCATTCTCTTCCCAACGATCTCGAAAGTTCATGTCTATCTCCCGTCGTCTCAAGCAGCTTTCTTAGTTCTGGTCCGCTTCTTCTCCGGTTCGGAAGCGGGGGGTGTCGTTTTCTGGTCAGATGTGCCATTGGTCACGGGCAGAACCGCGCCGGTGACGCGGCTCTTGGCGGCCAGGGTCAGCGCCGGCTGCGGTCGCACGCTGCGCGCGCCGATGGTCGTGTCGCTCAGGCCGAGCTTCTTGGTCACGCCGCCGCTCGTGGTGACAATGAGGGTGGCCCCCCTCGTCAGCAGCGCCGCGGCCACCACTTCGGACGCGCCCTTGGGCAGGCGCATGTTGATGACGCCCTGGCCATAGCGGTTCTGTAAGGGGTAGTCATCGATGGGCGTGGCCTTGGCCAGCCCGTTGTCGGTGATGCTCCACAGGAAAGCGTTGGGGGCGACGATGTCCATGCCCACAACGCCGTCGGTCTCGCTGTCGAGCTTGATGCCCATGACGCCCGCCGCCGGCAGGCCCATCGGCCGGACGCTGTCCTCGCTGAAGCGGATGGCCTGGCCGCTGGAGGTGGCCAGCAGCACTTCCTGTGTGCCGCTCGTCACCCGCGCCCAGCCCAGGGCATCGTCGTCGGCGACGTTGATGACGGTGAATGCTTCGGTCGTCACGCCAGGCAGGTCTTCCAACCGGACGCGCTTGACGACGCCGGCCAGTGTGGTCAGGAAGAGGAAGCCCTCGCGCGGCCGGCCGTCGCCGGGCAGGATCAGCGCCGCGGCCAGCCGGTCGTCGCGGCTCAGCGGGGTTAGCTCCGACCACGGCGCGCCCTTACCAAGCTCGGCCGCCTCGGGCACGCGATGAACGGGCAGACCCACGGCGCGGCCGGAGGCAGTGATCAGGTAGAGGATGTCGCGCGTGCCGGCCCGCAGCAGCGCCGCCGGTTGCTCCAGTGGCTTGCGGGCCATGCCGGGCAGCGTCTCACCGACGGCCCGGCCGAGCGTGCCCTTCTCGCCGACCATGATCCAGCCCTTCTCGTCGGGCAGCAGGCCAACGCTGCTGAAGACCTCGCCCTCAACGGTATCGACGATCTGCGTCCGCCGCTTGTCGCCGAAGCGCTCGCTGACGGCCAACAACTCCGCCTTGATCAGCTCGCGCATCAACTCCGCGTGGCCCAACAGCTTGGTCAGTTCCTTGATGAGGGCCAGCTTCTCTTTGTGTTCGTCCTGTATCTTCTTGCGCTCCAACGCGGCCAGGCGGCGCAACTGCATGTCCAGGATCGCCTGGGCCTGGGCCTCGCTCAGCTTGAAGCGGTCGATCAGGTTCGTGCGCGCGGTGTCGGCCGTGCGCGATCGCCGGATGATGGCGATGACCTCGTCGAGATTGTCCAGAGCGATGAGCAGCCCTTCGAGGATGTGGGCGCGCTGGCGGGCCTTCTCCAGGTCATACTCACTGCGGCGGCGGACGACTTCCAGCCGGTGCTCCAGGTAGACGCGCAGGGCCTGCTTCAACGTCAGCACACGCGGCTCGTTGTTGACCAGGGCCAGCAGCGAGATGCTGAACGTCGATTGCAGCGGCGTCAGGCGGAATAGGTCGGCCAGCACTTCCTCCGCGGCGACGGTGCGCGTCGTCTCGATGATGATGCGCAGACCGCGGCGATCCGATTCGTCGCGCAGGTCGGTCAGGCCCTCCAGCCGCCCCTCGCGGTGCAGGTCGGCGATGCGGCCGAGCAAGTTGGTCTTGTTGACCTGGTAGGGCAATTCGGTGATGACGATGCGCGACTTGTTGCGCTCCATCTGCTCGATGTGGGCGCGGGCGCGGACGATAAGACGGCCGCGGCCGGTGGCATAGGCGCTGGCGATGGCGTCGGCGTCGTCTTCCTCGCCACGGTGACGGGCAATCAGGCCGCCGGTGGGGAAGTCCGGCCCCTGCACAAAGCGCATCAGGTCGTTGACGGAGATGTCGTCCAGCCGCTGCCAGTTATCGAGCATGTAGACCAGCGCGTTGACGATCTCGCCCAGGTTGTGGGGCGGGATGCTGGTGGCCATGCCGACGGCGATGCCGGACGAGCCGTTGACCAGCAGGTTGGGGATCGTCGCCGGCAGGACGCTCGGCTCTTTCAGCGAATCGTCGAAGTTGGAATCGAAATCGACGGTGGCCTTGTCGATGTCGGCCATCATGTCGTAGCCCACGGCCGACATGCGCGCCTCGGTGTAGCGCATGGCCGCGGCCGTGTCGCCATCGACGGAGCCGAAGTTGCCCTGGCCATCGACGAGCATGTAGCGCATGGAGAAGTCCTGGGCCATGCGCACCATCGCCTCGTAGACGGACTGGTCGCCGTGGGGATGGTACTTGCCCAGCACTTCGCCAACCACGCGGGCCGACTTCTTGTAAGGGGTGTCCGGCCGCAGCCCCATGTCGTACATCGCGTAGAGGATGCGCCGTTGCACGGGCTTCAGGCCGTCGCGCGCGTCGGGCAGAGCACGGGCGACGATGACGCTCATCGCATAGCTCAGATACGACTCGCGCATCTCCTTTTCAATATTGACTTGTTTGATCAGTCCGACTTCCATGGTGGCACAGTTTTAGTCAATCAGGCCGGCAAATAGCCCCCGGCCCACTGGATTATTTGTTCTAATAGAGGCCAAGTTTAGGCGATTTCAGAGGGTTCGTCAACACGAGGCGAGCCGCGCCAGTGGCCGGCGGGTTGTCTACCAGGGTTCCGGCTCCTCGACGTAGACTATGCCGTCGCGCACTTCAACCCGGTAGGTGGGGATCGGGTCGGTGGCCGGCAGGCGCGTGACGCGGCCAGAGCGCAAATCGAAGCGCGCGCCGTGGCGGGGGCACTCGATCTCGCAGCCCCACACGTCGCCATCGCCCAGCGGCCCACCGTCGTGGGTGCAGAGGTCGGCGATGCCGAAGAACTCCCCGCCTACGTTGAGGACGATGACCGTCTCTTCTTCAAACTCATAGTGGAGGCGCGTGCCGGGCGGCAGCTCCTCCACGCGGGCCACGGCGACGAATCTACTCATGGTGGCGCATATCGCTGGGGTCGGGAATGCCGTAAGCGCCCGCCTTGAGCACCTTCAGCGACAGCAGAGCGCACTTGACACGGGCCATGCTCAGGGGCACGCCGACAAGCTCCAGCAGTCGCTCGGAGGAGAACGCCTTCACCTCGGCCAGCGTTTGCCCCTTGATCTCCTCGGTCAGCAGAGAGGCGGCCGCCTGGCTGATGGCGCAGCCATCGCCCGACCACAGTACCTCGGCCACGCGCTGCTGCTCGTCGAGGCGCACGTCAATGCGGATAACGTCGCCACAGAGCGGGTTGTCCTCCTCATAGGTGAAGTCCGGCTGCTCCAGATGGCCGTAGTTGAGCGGGTGCTCGTAGAGATCGATGATTTGCTCGCGGTACATGCCGGCGTCCATAGCGCCTCCGTCGTGGCTCCCCAGCAAGTGAGCCTACTGGGTCTGTCGCGTCATAGTCTAAACACTTCGCGGACGCGGTGCAAACCGGCCACCAGATGATCGATCTCGGCCGGGATCGTGTGGACGTAGAAGCTGGCCCGCGCCGAGGCGCTGATGCCCAGGCGGTGATGCAGAGGCATGGCGCAGTGGTGGCCGGCGCGAATGGCAATGCCGCTCTTGTCGAGGATGTCGGCGATGTCGTGGGGGTGGACGCCCTCCAGCGTGAAGGACGCCAGGCCGCCGTGCTGAGTGCCGGGCGGGCCAAGAAGGCGCAAACCGGGAATCTCGCTCAGCGCCTCCAAGGCATAGGCAGTGATGCTCTGCTCGTGCTGGTGGATGGCCTCCAGGCCCAGACCGCTTAGGTACGTCACGGCCGCGCCCAGACCGATGGCCTCGGCGATGCGCGGCGTGCCCGCCTCGAACTTCCACGGCAGTTCGTTGGGGATGAAGCCGTCGAACGTGACCCGCCGGATCATGTCGCCGCCGCCGAGGAAGGGGGGCATGGCGGCCAGCAGTTCGCGCCGGCCATAGAGCACGCCGATGCCCGTCGGCCCGCACATCTTGTGCGACGAAAAGGCCAGGAAATCGCAATCGAAGCCAACCACATCCGTGGGCATGTGGGGCACGGATTGGGCCGCGTCGACCATCGCCAGCGCGCCGACGGCATGGGCGGCATCGACAAGCTGGCGCACCGGGTTGATCGTGCCGAAGACGTTGGACACGGCCGTGAAGCTGAACAGCCGGGTGCGCTCCGTCAGGAACTCATCCAGCCGCTCCAGCGCCAGCGTACCGTCGTCGCGGAAGGGCAGATAGCGCAGAGTGATGCCGCGCTCGGCGGCCAGAATCTGCCAGGGCACCAGGTTGGCGTGGTGCTCCATCTCCGTCAGCAGAATCTCGTCGCCCGGCCGGAGGTTGGCCCGGCCCCAGCTATAGGCCACCAGGTTGAAGCCCTCGGTGGCGTTGCCGACGAAGATCACCTCCTCCGGCGCGGGCGCGTGGATGAATTCGGCCACCTGGACGCGCGCCCCCTCGTACGCCGTCGTCGCCAGTTCGCTGAGGCGATGGACGCCGCGATGGACGTTGGCATGGGTATGCCGGTAGTAATCGTCCATCGCCTCCAGCACAACCAGCGGCTTCTGCGACGAGGCGGCGCTATCCAGGTAGACGAGCGGCACGCCGGGGTAGACCTCGGTGGTCAGGATGGGAAAGTCAGCCCGGATGCGCTCGATGTCGTACACGTGTCTAATTCACTCCAATTGGCTGCTTGGACGGGTTCTCGATGGGCACACCGACGAGGTTGCCCCACTCTGTCCATGAACCGTCATAGTTACGGACATTAGGATAGCCCAATAGGTAAGTCAGCACAAACCAGGTGTGACTGCTGCGCTCGCCGATGCGGCAGTAGGCGATGACGTTCTTGTCCGGCGATAGCCCTTGCTCGCCCTCATAGATGGCCCGCAACTCGTCGGCCGTCTTGAACGTTCCGTCCTCGGCCACCGCCCGGCTCCACGGCACGCTGACCGCGCCCTTGATGTGCCCGCCCCGCAGCGCCCCTTCCTGCGGCGACCCCGGCATGTGCAGCAGTTCGCCGCGGAACTCCTGCGGGCTGCGCACGTCCACCAGCGGCTGCCCCGCGTTCACGTGGGCCAACACCTGGTCGCGGAAAGCGCGAATCTTGTAGTCCGCCCGCGCCGCCGGCCTGTACTCCGCCGGCGGAAAGCTCGGCTTGTCCTTGGTCAACTCCCGCCCCTCGGCGATCCACTTCTGCCGGCCGCCGTTCATGATGCGCGCGTCGGCGTGGCCGAAGAGCTTGAAGACCCAGAAGGCGTAGGTCGCCCACCAGTTGTTCTTGTCGCCGTAGAAGACCACCGTCGTGTCGTTGGCGATGCCGGCGCGGGACATCAGCGCGGTGAACTGCTGCTCGTCGAGGTAGTCGCGGCGGATGGCATCGTTGAGGTCGGCCACCCAGTCGATGTGGACGGCGTTGGGGATGTGGCCCGTGCCATAGAGCAGCACGTCCTCGTTCGACTCGACGATGCGCACCTTGTCCGCGCGGTGCAGGTTGTCGGCCACCCACTGGGTGCTGACCAAGATATCCTGATTGGCGTATGCATTCTCCGACATGTCATTCTCCTTCTGTCTATCTGTTTAGGATATGGGCTGCGGCAACAATCGGGTAAGCGAGAACGCCGGCCCGCGCCGCAGATCGACCTCAGATGGGGCGAAACTGCAAACGCAGGCCGGCGGGGAAACCGGACGGGGGTATGAGGGAGACGGGAGGCGGCCGGTCAGCCGACCTTTTCCAGAATCCGGTCGAAGATCCGCGCGCGCACCCCCTCGAAGGGAATGCGCTGCATCACCGGGTCAAAAAAGCCCTGGATGACCATGCGGATCGCCTCGGCCCGCGGGATGCCGCGACTCATGAGATAGAAAATCTCTTCCTCGTCCAGCTTTCCAACGGTGGAGGCGTGGGTACATCGCACGTCATCGGCCTGAATCTCCAGGCCGGGGATGGAATCGGCGCGGGCGGTCTTGTCCAGCATCAAGTTGCGGTTGGCCTGGAAGCCGTCAATGCGCTGCGAGTTGGGCAGCGCCTTGATCATGCCTTGCCAGACCGTGCGCGAGTGGTCGCGCAACGCGCCCTTATAGAGCAGGTCGCTGGTCGTGTCCGGGGCGTTGTGGTTCTGCTGCGTGTCCAGATCCACGTGCTGGCGGCCGTTGGTGAAGAAGATGCCCGACATGCGCGCCCAACCGCCCGGCCCGTCCAACTCGGTTGTCTGGAAGGCCTTGGTCAGGCGCGTACCCATGACGCTGGTAATCCAGTCGAGCTTGGCGTCGCGGCCGACGCGCCCGCACTCGTGGTTGAACTGCCACACGTTCGTGCCGAAATCTTGCAGCGAGGCGTAGCGCAGGTTGGCCCCATCGCCGACGATCAGCTCGATCGCCCCGTTGTGGAGCGCCTGGCCTTCGCCCGCGGGCGAGGCGTACTCATCGATGAACGTCGCCTCAGCGTTCGTGTCCAGCACGACGAGCGTGTGGGTGAAGGTGCGTCCGCTGGTGGCCCAGAGCGCGCTGTGCAGCGGGGCCGCGGCCACGACGTTGCGCGGCACGTAGAGGAACACGCCGCCACGCCAGAACGCGCCATGCAGCGCGGCGAACTTGCCATCCTCGACACGCACGGCGTGGGTCATGAAGTACTTACGCACCAGGTCGCCATGCTCGCGGACGGCCGTGTGCATGTCGCCGAAGATAACCCCCTGCGCCCGCAGCTCGTCGCTCAGTTCGTAGGACTTGAGGACGCCGTTGGCCTCAACCAGCACGCCGCCGGCGGCGTCATCGGTCAGCTGCGCGCCCAGGTATTCGGGGATGGCCGCGCCGTCGCCGCCGTTGCCGTTCAGCGACGGGCCAAGCGCGTCCAGCTTCAGCCGGCGGATGTCGGTGCGCCGCCAGGCCTCATCCTGGGGCGTGGGCACGGGCATCGAGGCGTAGACCTCCCAGGCCCGCAAGCGCAAGTCCAGCATCCATTGCGGTTCGTTGAGCGACGCCGATAGCTGCTGCACGGCGTCGCGAGTGAAGGAAAGCAACTCAGCCAATGCTGCCCTCCATCTGCAATTGAATCAGGCGATTCATCTCGATGGCATACTCCATCGGCAGTTCCTTGACCAGCGGCTCGATGAAGCCGTTGACGATCATGGCGTTGGCCTCGTCTTCAGGAATACCGCGGCTCATCAGGTAGAAGACCTGCTCTTCGCCGACCTTACTGACCGAGGCCTCGTGGCCGATGGTGACGTCCTGTTCGTTGATCTCGATATAGGGGTAGGTGTCGGAACGGCTATTCTCGTCCAGGAGCAGGGCGTCACAGACGACGTTGGACTTACAGTCATACGCGCCCTCGGCCACCTTCAGCAGGCCGCGATAGGAGGCGCGTCCGCCGCCCTTGCTGATCGACTTGGAGATGATGCGGCTGCTGGTGCGCGGGGCCATGTGGACGACCTTGCCGCCGGCGTCCTGGTGCTGCCCGTAGCCGGCGAAGGCGATCGACAGGATTTCGCCGTGCGCCCCTTCGCCCATCAGATAGACAGCCGGATACTTCATCGTCACCTTGGAGCCGAGGTTGCCATCGACCCACTCCATCGTCGCGTTGGCGTAGGCCATGGCGCGCTTGGTGACCAGGTTGTAGACGTTGGTTGACCAGTTCTGGATGGTCGTATAGCGGCAACGGCCGCCCTTCTTGACGATGATCTCGACCACGGCCGAGTGCAGCGAGTCGGTCGAGTAAATCGGCGCGGTGCAGCCCTCGACGTAGTGGACGTAAGCGCCCTCATCGACGATGATGAGCGTGCGCTCGAACTGGCCGACGTTCTTGGCGTTGATGCGGAAGTAGGCTTGCAGAGGCATGTCCACGTGGACGCCCGGCGGCACGTAGATGAAGCTGCCGCCCGACCAGACGGCCGTGTTCAGCGCCGCGAACTTGTTGTCGTTGGCGGGGATGATCGTCGTGAAATACTCCCGCACCAGGTCGGGATACTGCGCCAGGCCGTCGTCCATGCCCAGGAAGATAACGCCCTTGGCCTCCAGGTCGCGCTTGATGTTGTGGTAGACGACCTCGGACTCATACTGCGCGGCCACGCCGGAGAGGAACTTCTGCTCTGCCTCAGGGATGCCCAGCTTGTCGAATGTGTTCTTGATGTAGCCGGGCACATCTTCCCAATTATCTTCCTGGCGGGCCGAAGGCTTGATGTAGTAGAAGATGTCGCTAAAGTCAATGCCGGACAGGTCCGCGCCCCAGGTGGGCATGGGCCGCTCCAGGAAGTACTGATAGGCTTGCAGGCGAATGTCCAACATCCACTGCGGCTCGCCCTTCATGGCCGACATGGCCCGGATCACGTCTTCGCTCAGGCCCTTCTCGGCCTTGAAGACGTAGTCCTCAGCGTCGGCGAAGCCGTACTTGGTGGCGTAATCGTCATTGACGCCGGCAAGGATCTCGTTTTCGCTCAGATCGCGGTCGAGTACTTGATCAGCCATTTATACCGCCTCCGCCGCGCCGTATTTCTCGCGCAGCCAGTCGTAGCCGCTCTCTTCCAGTTGCAGCGCCAGCTCTGGCCCGCCGCTCTCAACGATGCGGCCGTCGAGCATGATGTGGACGCGATCGGGCCGGATGTAGTTGAGGATGCGCTGGTAGTGGGTGATGACCAGCACGCCCATGTGGTTCAACTCGTGCAGCCGCACCGCGCCCTCGGCGACGATGCGCAGGGCGTCGATGTCGAGGCCGGAGTCGGTCTCGTCCATGATGGCGATCTTCGGCTCCAGCATAGCCATCTGCAGGATTTCGGCGCGCTTCTTCTCGCCGCCGGAGAAACCCTCGTTCAGGTAACGGCCGGCGAACTTCTGGTCAATGCCCAGGATGTCCATCTTCTCGCGCAACAGGCGGCGGAACTCCGGGATGGGCATGCCCGCGTCCTCCGGGTTGAGCGCCTTGCGCCGCGAGTTGACCGCCTGGCGCAGGAACTTGGCCACGGTCACGCCGGGGACGGCCACCGGATACTGGAAGGCCAGGAACAGACCAGCGCGCGAACGCTCGTCGGCTTCCATCTCCAGCAGTTCTTGCCCGTCGAAAAGGGCCTGACCGGCCGTCGGCTCGTAGGACGGGTGGCCGGCCAGCGTGTAGGCCAGTGTGCTCTTGCCAGAGCCGTTCGGCCCCATCAGGGCGTGGATCTCGCCCTGCTTTACATGTAAGTCAATGCCCTTGAGAATACGGTTTTCGCCGACATTCACATGGAGATTGCTGATATCAAGCGCAACAGTCATCGTCTAATATGCTCCTCGCAGTGGTACGTCGCTTACAAGGTGACAGCGCCTCGTGGCCTTCACCCAAGGGCGAATTATAGCACCGGGTCAGAGGAGCGTCAATTAATATGATATTATTGATAATAATGCTGTAAATTGACATGCCCTGGCCGCGCTGCTATAATGGCGACGTTTCCACCAAAAGTAACATCATGACCAGCGGACTACCAAGCAAGAAGCGAACCACACGCGATGTGATTCTGCACAGCATCAAGTCGTTGTCGCATCCCACTGTCGAAGAACTGGCCGAGGTGGCCGATGTGTCGCCCGTCACCGTTCGCCACCACCTGAACGCGCTGCTGGCCGAGGGCGTCATCGAGGCGGCCACGGTGCGGCGCAAAGTCGGCCGCCCCTACTACGTCTACGCTCTCAGCGAAAAAGGGCACGAGATGTTCCCCAAGCGCTACGTGCGCCTGACCAACCGGCTGCTGGACGAGATGAAGGACCGCCTACCCCAGGCAGTCATCGACGAGCTTTTCGACGGCGTCGTCGAGAACGTCCTGGCCGAGCACCGTGGCGAGTTCGAGCATCTCGGCCTGGACGAGCGCCTCGACTTCCTCGTGGAACTATTGGCCGAAGAGGGCTTCCTGTGCAGTTGGGAGCGGACGGATAGCGGCTTCCGCATTGTGGAGTATAGCTGCCCCTACGTGTCCATCGCCGGCCATCACGCCGAGGTCTGCACCTTCGACCGCAAGCTGATGGACGGCATCTTGCAGTTGCCCGTGCGCCAGGACAGTTGCGTCCTGCAGGGCGGCGAGTGCTGCCAGTTCACCATCATTGAGGCGGCCGAATCGACCGCGGCCAACCCGAACCTCTATCTGGAGACGATTGGATGATTACCAGCAAGGAAGATGAGCTTGTTGAGGCCCTGCGGTCGGTCATCGACCCGGAGATCGGCCTGAACATCGTCGAGTTGGGCCTGTTGCGCAATCTGGAGGTCGAGGGCGACCAGGCCAGGATCACCATGATCCTGACGACGCCCTTCTGCCCCTACGGCCCGCAGCTCATCGAGCAGGTGCGGCTGGTCGGCAACCAGATCATGAATGAGGGCGTTCGGGTCGAGATCGGCAACGA
>JAIBAS010000114.1 GCA_019695075.1 Promineifilum sp.
GACGACCGCGCCGGGCGGCACGTAGGCCAGCGCCCGCGCGTAGGTCTCCTCGTCGTAGGGCGCCCAGCGCTCCTCCCACGCGGCGTCACTCCCCGGCTCGGCCGCCATCACACCCTCTTATGGACGGCGAACCGGCGGCCGCGGCACGGCCGCCGGCCCGCCGTCACTTCTTCAGCATGAAGTAGCTGGCGACGAAGTAGCCCAGGATGGCCAGCGCCAGCACCGTCGCCCACACGTAGGCGATATTGCCGCTGCGCGGCAACATGAACCACAGCACGAAGACGAACATCAGCACGGTGATCAGCGCGGTACGAATCCAGTACCAGCGCCAATTGGGCTGTGGGCCGGCGGGGGGCGGGGCGCTGCTCTTCTTGGCCATTACGCCCCCGCCGCCCGCTGCAAGGCCACGGCCAGCCACAGGCCATAGCCGATGGCCACCGCGCCGACGGCAACCAGCACCCAGTTGACAACCCGCATGGTGGCCGCGGACGGACGCAGGTCGAGCACAATCGCCCGCGCGCCCAGCAAGGCGTGGGCGGTGGCGGTGATAACGAAGACTATCTCAATGATGAAAACGAACGGATTGGCGACGTAGTCCAACACCTGCTGGTAGTCGCGCAGCCCACCCTCGACGATGAAATGATGGGCGATCATGTGCGCGCCAAGGATGAGGACCAGCAGCAGCCCGCTAAAGGCCTGGACGAGCCAGAGCGAGCCGGAACGGTCGCGCCGGGTCGCCATCTCCTCCAATGAACGTCGTGACATCGAGCTTTGCATGAATGTGCCTCCTTGCGCGCCGCTACTCGACGAAAATGAGCACCGCGCCGACGACAAACGCCACCAGGGCGATGCCCACCAGGACGTAGAACAGGCTCTTCTGCCGGGTATGGGCCACGCCCATGCCCACCAGGGCCACGCGGATGCCGTTGGCCATGTGGTAGACCACGCCAAACAGCAGCACCACGTCAAGCAACAGGAAAGCCGGGTTCTTGGCCAGGGCCACGAACTGGTCCCAGCCCTCCGGCCCCCTGAGCAGGAGGCTCAGCACAGCCAGATGCAGGAACAGGTAGATCGTCAGGCCGATAGCCGTCAGGCGGTTGAGGGCGAAGGCCAGCGTGCTCAGGCTCCGGCCGCGCACGTCGAACCAGGACCGCAGCGGTGCTTTGGGCCGCACGGGGTCGGTTGTGGGCTGGATGTTGTCCATGTGTCCTCCGTATTATCTTCCAAACAGTCGCCGGAACTTGCGCTTGGTCAACTCGCGCCGCAGGGACATGATCTTGTCGCCGGGCAAGACGCCCGACGGGCAAGCCTCGTTGCATTCATAGGCCACATGGCAGCGCCAGCAGCCGTTCTGGCTATCAACCCAGTCCAGCAACGGGCGTGAGTCCAGCCCACGCGGTTCCTCGACGACGCGCCACGTCGCGGCCAGCGCCGCCGGGCCGATGTAGGTCGGGTCGGTGCCCATGATCGGGCAGGCCGAGACGCACAGATTGCACTCGATACAGTTCTCGCAGCGCATGTACGTCTCCAGCCCCTCGGCTACCTCGGCCTCCTCCAGGTACTCGCTCTCGCGGATGAACGGCATTCCGGCAGCGTTGAAGCGGTCGTAGAACGGCTCCATGTCCACTACCAGGTCGCTGATGACCGGCATATTGCGCATCGGTTCGACGACGACCGTCGGCGTACCCAACTCGAAGACCTTGACGACGCAGGCCAGCTCCTCGCGGCCATTGATGCGCATGCCGCACGTGCCGCAACTGGCATGGTGGCAGGAGTGACGTAGGATGAGCGTGCCGTCCTGGTCGCGGCGGATGTCTTGCAGGGCGACCAGCACGGTCGTGTTCTCGTCGCAGCGAACCGTGAACGTCTGGTGGGCTGGCGCGGCCCCGCCCTGCTTGTAGCGAAAGACCTTGAATTCGATATCTCGTTCAGTCATGGCACTCTCAGAAATTAGGAATTAGGAATGACGAATTAGGAACTCAGAACGCTGCGGGGCAGGTGCGCCGCCGTCGGCCGCTCTCTCTTCGATTCCTAATTCCAGATTCCTCATTCGTAATTAGGCGTAGTAAGCCGTGTGTGGCAACAGTACGTAGTCGCGCGTGGGGCAGGGCACGGGGAAGCCCAGCTTCTGGCAGACGACGTTGGCCGTCGTCTCGGCCATGCCGCGCAGCGTTGTCGCCTTGCCGCCGGTGATGGTGACGAAGCCCTCAACGCCCTCGTCGATGTGGTCGAAGCACTTGAAGGTGCGGCTCAGCTCACGGCCGGTGTCGGCCCCGCGCGGGCCGATAAGCGGCCGGGCCGCCGACCATGCCGCACGGAACTTGGCCGTGCGCACCGCCGGCACCAACTCCGAGCCGTACTTGACCATCATCTGAATGTGGTCTTCGGGCAGGCCCAGGTTGTCGGGGTCTTCGACGACCCACGAGCTGGTGCCGATGACCGACAGCGCCCGCTGGGGCACGATGATGTCGCCGTCGCCGGAGGCGTGCAGGCGATTGACGACCATGTTGCACAGACGACCATAGACGGCCAGCATCACGCCCGGCGATGGCCGGATGGGCACATCGACGCCGACCATGGCCCCGATGCGTCCGCTCCATGCCCCACCGGCGTTGATGAAGATGTCGCCGCCGATCTCGTATTCCTTGTTGCTGGTGTGGTCGCGCACACGGATGGCGCTGACGGCGTTGCCGCGCCGCACGAAGTCGACGACCTCGTGATAGGGCTTGATCGTCGCGCCGTTGTGCTTGGCCGTGGCGAAGAAGCGCAGCGGCATGCGCATGGCGTCCATCGTCGCGTCGGGAACCTGCACGGCCAGCTTGACGGCCGGGTTGAGGTTTGGCTCGCGGGCCAGCGCTTCCTCCCGCGTCAGACGCCTGGCGGGGATGCCACACTCGTGGCAGGCCTCAACAAGCTCATGGCTGTAGGCAGCTTCCTCGTCGGTCAGGGCGACGAAAAGACCGTCGTTGAGTTCAAAAGAGCCGGGGGCGATACGGCGCAGGATGGTGTTCTCGTCGATACACTCCACGGCCGATTCCTTGTCCTTGACGGCGTAGCGCGCGCCGCTGTGGAGCAGGCCGTGGTGGCGGCCGGTCGTGCCCGACGTCAGTTCGCCGCGCTCGACCAGGGTGACTTTCATCCCGCGTAGCGTCAGATCGTGGGCGACGGCCGCTCCCGTGCCGCCGCCGCCGATGATGACTGCATGAAATGGAGCCATGATGTCTCCGAAGATAGTGATCAGTCGTTAGTGGTCAGTTGCCAGTATTCAGTGGGTCAGTGCTTCAGGCTTAGCTTCAACGGTTCTGAATTCCTGACTTAAAGAAGGTCGGGTAGCGGGCGAGCCCGCTACCCGACCCCTTCCAGTCGTCAGTTATTCGTTGCTAGCTGTCAGTGTCCAGTTGCGTAGCTGGACAGTGGCAACTGCTTAGTGCTCAACCCAGTCGAACGTCCGCGTGACAGCCTTCTTCCACATGCGGTAGTTCTCGGTCGCAGCCTTGCTGTTCGGATCCGGCTCCCAGGTCTTGTCCATGGCCCAGTTCTGGCGGATGTCGTCTTCGCTTGTCCAGAAGCCGACAGCCAGACCGGCGGCATAGGCCGCGCCCAGGGCGGTCGTCTCGGCCACCTGCGGCCGGATGACCGGCACGCCGAGCACGTCGGCCTGGAACTGCATGAGGGTGTTGTTGTAGACCATGCCGCCATCGACCTTCAGCGCGGTCAATTCCACGCCGGAGTCGGCATTCATGGCATCCAGCACCTCGCGCGTCTGGTAGGCGGTGGCCTCCAGGGCGGCGCGGGCGATGTGGCCCTTGTTGACGTAGCGAGTCAGGCCGACGATCGCGCCGCGAGCGTCCGACTTCCAGTAGGGGGCGAACAGGCCGGAGAAGGCGGGCACAAAGTAGACGCCGCCGTTGTCCTCGACGGACTTGGCATAGTCCTCAATGTGCGGGCTGTAATCGAAGAAGTTCAGGTTGTCGCGCAGCCACTGCACCAACGCGCCGGTGATGGCGATGGAGCCTTCCAGAGCGTAGATGGCCGGCTTGTCGCCGAACTTGTAGCACAGCGTTGTCAGCAGGCCGTTCTTCGAGGGGACGATCTCCGTGCCGGTGTTCATGATCATGAAGCAGCCGGTGCCGTAGGTGTTCTTGGCCTCGCCGGGGCTGAGGGCCGCCTGGCCGACGGTGGCCGCCTGCTGGTCGCCCAGGTCGCCGGCCACGGGGATGCGTCCGCCGAACGGGCCGTCTTGCAGGGTGTGGCCATAGACGGCCGAGGAGGGCACGATCTTGGGCAGCATGCCCAGCGGCACGCCCATGATGTCGGCCACTTCCTTGTCCCAGTCGAGGGTCTTCAGGTTCATCAACATCGTCCGGCTGGCGTTAGTCACATCGGTGACGTGCGCGCCGCCGTTGGGGCCGCCGGTCAGGTTCCAGATGACCCAGGTGTCGATGTTGCCAAACACGGCGTCGCCGCGCGCCGCCGCGGCCTTGGCTTCCGGCACGTTGTCGAGAATCCAGCGCACCTTCGGGCCGGAGAAGTAGGTCGCCAGCGGCAGACCGACCTTGTCGCGGAAGCGGTTCTGGCCGACGCTGCCCTCGAACCCCTTGATGAGCTTGTCGGTGCGGGTGTCCTGCCAGACGATGGCATTGTAATAGGGCTTGCCCGTGTTCTTGTCCCAAACGACCGTCGTCTCGCGCTGGTTGGTGACGCCCACGGCGGCGATGTCACTGGCCTTGAGGCCGGCCTTCTGCATCGCGCCCTTGATCACGTCCTGGGTGCGCGCCCAGATCTCCATCGGGTCGTGCTCGACCCAACCGGCCTGGGGATAGATCTGCTTGTGCTCCATCTGATGGATGCCCACGGGCAGGCCATGATGGTTGAAGATCATACAACGGGTACTGGTAGTACCCTGGTCTACGGCAGCTACGTAATCAGCCATTGCAAAATTCTCCTTGGTGTTGTCAAAATCAAGCCCGCATTGTTTCCAACAAAGCGTTCAGGATCAGGTAGGATGAAGTTGCGCCGGGGTCCTGGTGGCCAATGCTGCGCTCACCCAGGTAGCTGGCGCGGCCCTTGCGGGCTTGCAGGGGGATGGTGTCCTTCATGCCCTGTTCGGCCGCGGCCACGGCGGCCGCCAGCGCGTCCGCCGCCCCCTGCCCTTCGGCCACTGCCGCCTTCAATGCATCCAGCGCCGGCAACAGAGCATCGACCATAGTCTTGTCGCCCGGTTGGGCGCGTCCGCGCTGGATGATGCCATCGACAGCGCCCTGCAAGACGTTGACCAGGTCATTGTTGTCCAGTTCTTCCTTGGCGTCCGCGGCCATCCCGCCGCGCATATAGAACGTGCCGTAGAGCGGGCCGCTGGCCCCGCCGACGCTGGAGATCAGCGTCATCCCGACGGTCTTCAGGATGTTACCGATGTCCTTGTCGGCCACGGTCGGCAGCTTCTCCATGACCTTCTTGAAGCCCCGGTCCATGTTGGTGCCGTGGTCGGCGTCACCGATGGCCGAGTCCAGGTCGGTCAGATAGCCCTTGTTCGCCTCCAGCACGGCCGCCGTCGCTTCCAGCCAGCGCACGACCTGCTCTTTGGTCACTGTACTCATCGTGCCTCTTCCACAAGTTGTCAGTGGTCAGTGGGTCAGTGAGTCAGTAGCTCAGTGCAGCAGACTGAGTACTGACCTACTGAATACTGAGTACTGTTTAGATGCCCCACCGCAGCCCCGGCGTCTTCACCGGCGCGTCCCAGAAGCGCAGGATTTCATCGTCGGCCTTCAGCAAAGTAATCGACATACCGGCCATCTCCAGCGAGGTGATGTACGGGCCGATCAGATTGCGGACGATCTCGATGCCGTTGTCGGCGCAGACCTGGGCCAGCTTGCGATAGACGGCATACAGTTCGGACACGGGCGTGCCGCCCATGCTGTTGACGAAAGCGATGACCTTGTCGCCGCGCTTGAACGGCTCATCGGTCAGGCTCTTATCGACCCACTGGCCATCTTCCAGTTCGCGGACGGTGCGGGTATAGGCCTTGTCGTTGATGATCTCCAGGGCCATCATCTCGGTGATCTCGTCGGCCGGCACCAGCTTCATGCGCTTCTGGCCAGGCTCGCCGTGGATACCGATGCCGAATTCCATCTCATCCTCGCCCAACTCGAAGATGGGCTTGCCGGCGGCGGGGACGGTGCAGGAACTGAGGGCCATACCCATGCTGCGGCCGTAGCTGTTGGCCTTGCGGGCCAGGTCGGCGCACTGCTCCAGGTTGTAGCCGGCCTCGGCCGCCGCGCCGACGATCTTCTCGACGAGGACGGTCGTGCCCACGCCGCGCCGCCCGGCCGTGTAGAGGCTGTCCTTCACGGCCACGTCGTCATCGATGAGGATATTCTGAACCGGGATGCCTTCGGCGGCCGCCATATCGGCGGCCATCTCGAAGTTAAGCACGTCGCCGGTGTAGTTCTTGACTAGGAAGAGGACGCCCGCGCCGCTGTTAACGGCCTTGGCCGCCTCGTACATCTGGTCGGGCGTCGGCGAGGTGAAGACCGCGCCGGGGCAGGCCGCGTCGAGCATACCCATGCCGACGAAGCCGCCGTGCATCGGCTCGTGGCCGCTGCCACCGCCGGAGATGATCGCCACCTTGCCGGCCACGGGCGCGTCGGCGCGATAGACGAAGTCCGGCTCGAAATGCACCTTCAGCACATCGGAATGGGCCGCGGCCATGCCCTCCAATTGCTCCTTGACTACGTCAGGGACAGCGTTAATCAGCTTTTTCATGGGTTCTCCTTGAGGAGGGACGAGCTAACGGGGTTCCCCGCGGCCGGCGGCCGCGGGGAACGCCGTTGTGGGATGATGCGATTAGAGCGCTTACCAGCCGAGGATGCCCCAGAGCAGGGCAGCGATGACGGCGCCGACGATCGGGCCGACCACCGGAATCCACGAGTAGCCCCAGTCGGAGCTGCCCTTGCCGGGGATGGGCAGGACAGCGTGGGCGATGCGCGGGCCAAGGTCACGGGCGGGGTTGATGGCGTAGCCCGTCGGGCCGCCCAGCGAGAGGCCGATGGCCCAGACCAGGAAAGCCACGGGGATGATGGCCAGCGAACCCATGTCGCCTTCCGCGCCGCGGATGGCCAGGATGCCGAACACCAGGACGAAGGTGCCGATGATCTCGGTGACCAGGTTCCAGACCGTGCTGCGGATGGCCGGGCCGGTCGAGAAGACAGCCAGCTTGGCGCCCGGGTCGGGTGTCGCCCCCCAGTGCTGGTAGTAGGCCAGCCAGACGAGCACCGCGCCGATGAAGGCGCCGATCATTTGGGCAATGATGTACAGCGGCACATCGCCCCAGCCAAATTTGCCGGCGACGGCCAGGCCGATGGAGACGGCCGGGTTCAGGTGGGCGCCGCTGATGACGGCCGAGGAGTAAGCGCCGACGAAGACCGCCAAGGCCCAGGCCGTGGTAATCACAATCCAGCCACCGCTATTGCCCTTGGTCTTGCCCAAAACAACGTTCGCAACCACGCCATCACCCAGCAGGATCAGCAGCATGGTGCCGATGATTTCGCCAACAAACGGACTAGACATTGTTCTCTCCTTTCACTCTCGGGTTTTTCAGAAACGATTCTTGTTTGTGAATGCAGGCTCAACGTTCCTGTTGAAGTCGCGGGGGGGATTAGGATGCCGTTCTACTCGATAAATCGACCTCCCTGGCTGTTCTGCTCTCCACTTCCGCCGGCCGGCAGACACACGATCAGGCAAGGCGGAAGCGGGCCGCGGCGCGGCCACAGGCAAGCCAAAGAACCCAAGACGGACTCAATAAAAGTGTGTGATTGGACAGGCTGTCCGAACCACAGGCAGCAGTCATTGTGCAAAACGCACTAAGGAGCATGATAGATGATGATTTCGGACACGTCAAGAACGGCGGTAAAAACGTTTCAAGACGAAACAAGATGTTTACGGAGACGTTCTGTTATGAAACAGGCCTGGACGGGGTGACCCTGGCGCGGGACTTTCTCTCTGGAGAATGTTTCTCGCAGGGTGTGGAGTGGCTACTTCGACTTGAAGCCGGCCGGCGAGATGTCGAGCGCCTTCATCTTGCGCCATAGCGTCGAGCGGCCGATACCCAGCAGCCGGGCCATCTCCGTCGTGCGCCCCTGGCAAGCCCAGCCGGCGCGCAAAATGGCCTCCCGCTCCGCCTCGCTCACAGAGACGACCGGCTGAGCCAGCGGATGGTTGCCGGTCAGCACGCGGCCGTTGCGCACTGCTTCCGGCAGGTCGGCCGTGCGGATGACGCCGTCGCGGCACTGGTTCATGGCTCGCTCCAGCACACTCTCCAGCTCGCGCACGTTGCCCGGCCAGGGGTAGCGCGACAGGGCCACGACGGCCTCGTCCTCGATCCACATCGCCCGGCTCTCGCGCGCCGTCTGCCGGGCCAGGAAGCGTTCGGCCAGCAGGGGGATGTCCTCGACGCGCTCGCGCAGGGCGGGCAGGTCGATCTTGAAAACGCCGAAGCGGTAGTAGAGATGGGACAGGAAGCTACCCTGGGCAACCACCTCTTCCAGGTTGATCGTCGTCGTGGCGATGATGCGCACGTCGACGGAAATGGGCGTGGAGCTGCCCAGGCGGGTGACGTGGCGCGTCTCGATGACGTGGAGCAGGGCCGCCTGTAGCTCCAGCGACAGGTTCTCGATCTGGTCCAGCAACAGCGTGCCCCCCTCGGCCAGCTCAAACTTGCTGGGCTGACCGCGGGTATTGGTGTCCTGTTCATGGCCGAGAATCTCGCGCGGCATTAGCTCGTGGGGGATAGCCTGGCAGTTGATGTCGATGAACGGCCGCCCGGCGCGCGGCCCGTCGTTGTGGATGGCGCGGGCCAGCAGGTTCTTGCCCACCCCACCCTCGCCGCGCACCAGCACCGGGGCCAGCCCGCGCGCCGCCGTCCGCGCCTGGCGAACAACGCGGCGCATGCCGCTGGAGTCGGCCTGGATGTCCTCGAAGCTCAGCGATGTCTGCGCGCCATATTGCTGCTGGGCGATCTGGCGCACGTGCTCGATGGGGCTGAGCAGGGCCACGTAACTGACCGGCTGGCTGCCCGCCTCGTAAATGGGGCGTAGCGTCAGCAGGCAGCGCACCCGGCCGCCTATCGTCGTCAGCGTCAACTCGACATCGTGTAGCTCGTCGCCCTGCTCGATGGCCGCGCGTACCTCGCCCGGCAACGTCAGCACATCGACCAGCATCCGGCCGACGGCCGCGCGGGCGTTGATCTGCAACATCTCGCCCGCCTGGGCGTTGACGTGGCGAATCTCGCCCTGCTGGTTCCAGACGATGACGCCCTCGGTGATGGCCCCGACGATGGTGTTGACCTCGCTGAGGTGCTGGTTGGCCTCTTCCAGCGACCAGTTGGCCTGAAGCTGGTTGCCGACGGCGCGCGCCGCGGCCATGACCAGGGCCAACGTGTGGGAGGTGGCCGTCTCCACCGAGCCGACCATGCCCAGCACGCCGATGATGCGCCCGCGCACGTCGTGGATGGGCGCGCCGGCGGTGACGATGCCATGCAGGGCGCGGAAGTAGTGTTCCGCGCCGACCACTTGCACGGCCGTCGCCTCCTGCAACACCAGTCCCAGCGCGTTCGTGCCCGCCGTGCTCTCCGACCAGTAGACGCCGGCGGCAAAGCCCAGCGCGCCGGCCTTGCCCAGAGCATGAGCGTCGCCGCCGGTGGCCAGGATGCAGCCCGCGCCGTCGGTCAGCAGGATGGCGTAGTCGGAGCTTTCGGTGAACTGGTAGATGTCCTCGATGAAGGGCGTGGCGATGGTGATCAGCTCTTGCTGGCCGCGCAGGATGGAGGTCAGGGCGGTCGGGTTGACCGGAGCGGGCCGGAAGTCGGCCAGGGGATTGAGGCGAAAGACACAACGCCGCCACGACCGCACCACGACCGGGTCGATCAGCGCCGCGTCTTCCGCGCCGATGCGCCCCGTGTCGGTGAACGTGCGCCAGATGCGCTCGATGGTCTCGTTGGCAACGCCAAAGCCTGTCGGCAACATAACCTGCTCAACCAGACTTGCTCAACCAGACCTCAGAGGTCTTCTGAGACCTCTGAGGTCTCACTGTTCACTCGTCACTTCTTCTATCACCGCCAACATCGCCTCATGAATCCGCCCGTTCGTGGCCAGCACGTGCATCTGCCGGGCCAGGGTCAGCGACCGACCGTCGATGAGCGTCACACAGCCGCCCGCCTCCTGCACGAGCAGGATGCCCGCGGCGATGTCCCAGGCGTGAACCTTGAACTCCCAATAGCCGTCCAGGCGGCCGGCGGCGACGTAGGCCATGTCCAGCGCCGCCGAACCCGCCCGCCGCAGCCCGAAGGCGCGCTTGATGAAGCGGGCGACGTATGCGCCGTTGTCCAGCGGGCTGGTGTGGACATCGTAGGGGAAGCCGGTGGCCAGCAGGCTGCCGACCAGTTCGGTGGCGTCGCTGACGCGCAGCGGGCGCGCGCCGCGCGGGTCGGTCAGGCGCGCCCCCT
>JAIBAS010000216.1 GCA_019695075.1 Promineifilum sp.
CGGGGCCTGGCCCGGATGCCCCGAAGCCAGGGGAGGCGAAGCCGCCTGACGCGCCCGCGCCGGGCCGCGCCGCGACGCCGGCCAGCGAAGTCCCGCAGTTATCGCAGAAGGCAGCGCCGGCCGGAACCTGCGCGCTACAATTGGGGCAGTTGATCATGCTCACGTCATCCTTCCCTTATCTATGCGCCTGTGACGACTTGTCAGCTGCCCAGGTCGCTCATATCCAGCCGCCGGGTGGCGGAGACCAGTCGTTTGGTGGCGTGGGGCGAGAGGGCTTGCCCGGCGTCGATTTGCGCCGCGGCCGCCTCCGCCTCGCGCGCCAACTCTACCTCGCCCGCGTCCAGCAGGCGCGTCGCCGCGGCCCGTAGGCGCTGGGTGCGCTGCTGGGCGTCGGCGCTGTCGCGCTCGTCCAGAGCGCGGGTCATCAGCTTAAAGGCTGTCACGCGCTCGACGGTGTTCATCACCGGCGCGTTGACGGCTGTCGCCGCGGCCGGGTCGGCCACCAGGGTGAAGACGATGTCGGCCGACACCTTGCGCCCCGCGCCGCCGCCGGGGATGTCATAGTTTACCTCAGCTTGCGCCAGCCGGAAATCCCCCGGCGCGCGTGGCGGAATCGACAGCTCGATCAGCACGCTCTGACCCTCGCGCTGCAAGTCGCCCAGCGTCACCTGTACGTCGCGCTCGCCCATCGCTCGCGCCGAGAGGCGATCGATCAACGGCTGGACGCGCCAGGCGGCGACCGCCCGGACGCCCTTGACCAGCCGCAGCACCAGCGTGGCGTTGGTGACCAGCGTGCGCTGCATCGTAACCACCACTTGCCGGAATGCTTCCAGGATGCGGTCGGGCGCGTCGATGAACTCCCAGTTGCCGCCGGACAGCTCGGCCAGATCGGTCAGCAGGGCCTGATTCCACTCGTCGCCCAGGCCCAGAGCGGTGATGGGCACGCCCATCTGCGCCGCCGTCTGGGCCAGCGCGCGGCAGCGGTCTTCGTCGTCCCACGTCTCGCCGTCGGTCAGCAAGACGAGGCGGCTGACGCGGTCGGGGCCAAGGCCTCCGCGGGCTTGCTCCAGCCCGGCGCGCAGGCCGAGCGACATCTGCGTACCGCCGCGCTCCTCAATGCGGTCGATCTGGGCCAGGAGGGCGGCGCGGTCGCCGGCCGGCCGGGCTGCGGTCAGCACATCGACCGTGTCGTCAAAAACAACGATGGACACCAGGTCATCGGGCGCGAGCCGGTCGAGCGTCAGGCGTGCGGCCTGGCGCAGGTCATTGATCTTGCGGCCGGCCATCGAGCCGCTGCGGTCGAGCACCAGGACGAGATTGAGCGGGGCCTGCACGCTGGCTACGCCCTCGGCCGGGCGGGCCTCCAGATAGACGTAGGCCATCTGCTCACTATCGAGAGCGGCGTACCGCGGCCGGTTGAGTGAGGCAGTAATCATCACTTCGCCCGCCATGTTTGTGCCTCCATCTCCCTGATTATAGCGCGCTTTAGCCGCCGTTGACGGCCGTCAGGAGCTGGCCACCGGCGCAGCCCAGACGACGAGGGCGCTGATATTGTCCTCGCCGCCGGCGCGGTTGGCCGCCTCCACCAGCCGGTCACAGACCGCTTGCGGTTCCGTCTCCGCCGCCAGCACGGCCGCCAGGCCCTCGTCGCGCGCCATTTCCCACAGGCCGTCGGAACAAAGCAGCAGACGGTCGTCCGGCCACAGGTCAACGCTGAACGTATCGACGCGCAGATCGTCCGACTCGCCGACGCTGCGGTAGATCACGCCCTTCTGTTCGTGGTCGTAAACCGCATCCGGTTCCAACTGGCCGGCAGCGACGAGGCTGGCGACAAGCGAGTGGTCGCGGGTGATCTGCTCCAGTGCGCCGCCGCGCCAGAGATAGGTGCGACTGTCGCCGACGTTGGCCACCGTGGCCCGGCCGTCGATGAGCAGAACCGCCGTCAGCGTCGTGCCCATATCGCTGTGGTTAGCCCGTTGCAGCGCCAGCAGCTCGGCGTTGGCCGCGCGGATGCACTCGCTCAGCGCCCGCTCCATCCAGTCCTCTCCGGCGGCGCGGCCGGTCAGGAGAGTGCGCTTAAAGACGCGGTCGATGACCGCCGCGCCGAGATGCTGCAAGACGCGCCGGCTGGCCACTTCGCCACTTTCGTGACCGCCCATGCCGTCGGCCACGGCGAAGAAGCCCATCTCCGGCGACGCCCCACCGGCCAGCAGCCCAGTCAGGCGGATCAGCAGGACGCTGTCTTCGTTGCCCTCGCGCACACGGCCCGGGTGGGTGCGGGCGGCGGCGCGCAGGGCCAATCGGCCGGCGCGCGCGGCCGGATCGACGACAAGGGTGGGTAGGCTGGGCGTTTCGTCCATCGCACGAAGCGTCTGCGGCTCAGGCAATGTCGCTGCTGCCGCAATCGGGGCAGATGGTCACGCCGGGTTCGACGCCCAGGCCACAGTTATTACAGAAGCGGGCCAGAGCCGCCGCGCCCGCCGGCGGCGTCGTGGGAATGTCCTCGAAGTTGGGCATGTCGCCCACCATGGTCGGCCACTCCGATGGTGGGCCGCTGACTGCGGGCGGCGGCGTCCATGCCGGCTCCAGGGCCGGCGCAGGCGGCGCGCCCGCGCCCACCTCGGCCGTCATCTCGACCACCGACATGCCGCAGCGATAGCAGAAGCGCCGGCCGGGCCGCAGCGACGCACCGCAGTTGGTGCAGTACTGTAGCTCGCCCGTCGGTTCCGGGGCTGCCGGCGGCGCAGGAGGGGGCGCGGCCGTGGCAACCGGTTCGGCTTCGGCCAGGGCGGGCCAGTCGTCTTCCTCGGCCGGCAGGCTGATCGGGTCGATCACCAGCGGCGGCAGCGCCTCCAGCGGCGTAGCGACCACGGCCGGGCCGCCGCCCGCCTCTTCTTCGACATCGATGACCAGCGGTTGCTCGCCGGGGGCGTCAGTCTGCTCGTCTTCGCCGACGACCAACATGCCGCTCGATTCCTCGGCAAACTGGGACAGCCAATCGTCAGCCTCAACCGGCGTCATGGCCGCGAAATCGACTTCGTGGGGCGCGTCCGGCGCGTTGTCGTCGCCGAAGACGGCCGTCGGCCCGGGCGGGGCCAGACCGGCGGGCAGCGGCAGCTCGTCCCCGGTGGGCCGGCCGGCCGGG
>JAIBAS010000348.1 GCA_019695075.1 Promineifilum sp.
CAGGAGGCCGACATCGCCGCCGACGAAGACGACGACGACGACCCGGCCGAGAGCGACGACCGCGAAACGCCCCTGGAACCGACCGAGTTCGGCAAGTCGCTGACCGATGAGGAGCGCGACCTGCTGCGGCGCTACATCCGCGCCCTGGAGGCTAACCAGGGGCCTGACCCCAAGTACGCCGTGGTCCTGCGCCTGCTGCGCGATGAACGCTGGCTGGCGCGGGGCTGCATCGTCTTCAGCCAGTACCGCGACTCCATCCAGTGGCTGGCGGAACAGTTGACGGCCGAGTTCCCGGACGAGACCATCGCCCTCTACTCCGGGCCGACGACGTCACGGCTGGTGCGTGGCGGCGAGTGGACGCCGGCCGGCCGCGAGGCGATCAAGGCCATGGTCAAAGAGGGGCAGTTGCGGCTGCTGCTGGGTACCGACGCCGCGTCCGAGGGGCTGAACCTGCAGCGGCTCTCGACGCTGATCAACCTCGACTTGCCCTGGAACCCGACCCGGCTGGAGCAGCGCAAGGGGCGCATCCAGCGCATCGGCCAGGCCCACGACACCGTCACCATCTATAACATGCGCTATAGCGAGTCGGTTGAAGACCGGGTGCACGAGCTGCTATCCAGCCGCTTACAGAGCATCCGCCGGATGTTCGGCCAGGTACCGGATACGCTGGAAGACGTGTGGACGAAGGTAGCCCTAGGGGAGCGGGCCGAAGCCCAACGCATCATCGACGCCCTGCCGGAGCGCCACCCGTTCGAGATCCGCTATCAGCACGTCGAGAAAGTGGACTGGGAGTCGTGCGCGACGGTGCTGTCGGCCGAGGCGAAGCGGGAGGCGTTGCGGGAGGGATGGTAGGTCTGATCGGCTCCAGGCTGGTTTTTGTGCCCAGTATTTAATTGGCCTCGTTTTTGTGATATTTGACACAATGCATCGGATTGGCTATGGTTGCATAGTTCTATTCGACTCATGGCCTATTCTGTGTGACAAGCCTGCGGCGCTAACTATTGCCAGAGCCAAAGGGCTTTTGCAGAAACTGATCAGGAGGGTGTGGTTTGGAACACCAGCTCAAAGCAACCAGCTCAACCCCGGCCTTGACAATATTCCTCATCGACGTTAGTGGCTCGATGAGCCTTCCACTGGGCGAGAAACAGCGCATCGACATCGTGGGCGATGCCTTGAAGAGCATCTTCATGCGTTTGGTTGCGCTTTCCACCAAAGGAAAGCAAATCTCTCCCCGTTATCACCTCGCGCTCTATGCCTATACCAACGAGGTCTATGACCTACTGGGCGGGATTAAGACGATTGGGGAGGTGGCGCGTCTCGGAAGACCCAAGCTTGTACCTCAAGTGAACACCGATACGGCCAAAGGATTTGCCAAAGTCGAAGAGTTGCTCCACAACGTACTGCCTACCTATGCTCAATGCCCCGCACCGGTAGTCTGCCACTTGACTGACGGCGAGTATACCGAGGCCGATCCCGAGCCGGTGGTACGGCGGATCATGCAGTTCAAGGTGCCCGATGGCCCTGTGTTGGTTGAGAACATCTTCATCTCCGACACCATCCTCGCCGAGCCCATCGCCGACGTCCACCGCTGGGCCGGAATCAACGGGCAAACGGAGTTGGGGTCGGACTACGCCCGCAAGCTAAGGGCCATGTCTTCTCCTCTGCCGGAAACGTATCGGGTAATCATGCGAGAGTGGGGCTACCCCATCGAGCCCGGAGCCCATATGTTGCTGCCGGGCAATAGCCAGGAATTGGTGGCCATGGGGTTCGCCATGTCGACGATTTCCAGAGAAGCCAGCAGAGTCGCCAGCTAAACAGGTTCGTACAGGGTAGTCGTGATGGAGAGGATGAGATGGAGGGTAAAGATCTTCTCGTCAGGCTAGAGCAGCGATCGGATGGTCCGCTTCACGTGATGAGTGGCCCATGGTATCGGTATCGCTATGCCTATGCCCGTTCAGCCGATACGACCGAAGCCGACGAGCCCGGGCAGGATTATCTAGTCTACCGTGATGTGGGGCAGACCTTCCTCTTCGCCGTGTGCGACGGCGTCGG
This sequence comes from Promineifilum sp., assembly GCA_019695075.1. GTDB lineage: Bacteria > Chloroflexota > Anaerolineae > Promineifilales > Promineifilaceae > Promineifilum. The sequence goes on from JAIBAS010000348.1 coordinate 2,053, forward strand.
TACGTCGTTCTTCGGCGATCTGGGGGCGCGCCTGCTAGGCGACGATCTTGTGCGCTGGCTGGCCGAGCAGGACGTCCCCGCGGATACCGCCGGCTTTCGCGCCGCGCTGGCCAAACATCTCTCGTCCGAACTACCGGCTTCGGCCAGACAGCTCGTCAACGAATACCAATTCACGGTCAACATCGACATGCTGCGCGAGTACTTGGAGACGTTGCGCGCCCGGGGCAGCGAGGCGATGTTTGTGTGCGGCCGGCTGGATCAACCCAGCCCCGGTCTTCCTCATGGCCGCATCGCCCTGGCCTGGCTGGGTGATATGCGCGTGGCGCTGTGGGGCGCCGGCGGTCAGGTGGCGTTAGGCTATCGCCCCAACACCGACGAGCGCTGGTCGTCCAGTCACGGCCTGATTGGCGGGCAACCGAACGTCTACATCGGCCCGCTCAACAATCCCGACAATCCCGTGACCCGCCTGGTGGCCTATTCAGACGGGTTCGAGGTCATGGACGACCGGCTGGAGCCGGAATTATCAAATGACGAGCTTCAGGCAACGATCAATTCAACCCGCCAGCAAAGCGGGAGCGACGATGTCTGTTACTTGGAAGTGTGGACAAAACCGGTTGTCGAGCGCAAGGCTGCGCCCCCACCCACCACCCGGGTAGTGATGCCGCCACAACCCGTCCATGTCGCGCTGCCGCCGAAGCCCGTCTTGCCCCCCGTAAAAACGCCGATCCCAACGCCGGTCGTGCGGTCAACCAGACCGGCTAGCCGGTACTTGTTGATCGCCGGCCTCCTCGGCCTGTTGCTTGGACTGCCGGTGGGGATGTTGCTGGCCAGAGGCGGCGACCCGCCGATTGGGGAAGCAACGCCGACAGTTGAGATGACCGCCACCCACGCAGCCGCGATTCTCCCTCCGGCAGCCACACCGACCGCGGCGCCGACTATCACGCCGACACAGCCCCCGCTGCCCACACAGACGACGACACCTTCAGCGACGCCGACCCAGACCATCACACCCACGCTGACGCCGCCCCCCACCGCCATAGTGACCGTGCCCCCGCCGGATAATGACAGCGA
>JAIBAS010000517.1 GCA_019695075.1 Promineifilum sp.
GTTTCGGCCGCGCCGTCCGGCGACACGACCGGCGGCCAGGCATCGCCCAGCGACCGCCCCAGCCACACAAAGACCGCGGCCACGGCGGCGATGACGACAAGAAGAAGCAACGTTTCCAAAAGTAACCTCGTGTAGGACGGGTCGGCGACCCGTCTCTACGACAGATATTATCGATCCAATCGCGATGCGCGCCAAACGGACGGAGGAATCGTTCGCGCCTTGACAAATCCGGTTCCTGGATTACTATATTAGGCACGTCAAAATATTTTATTCTTTCAGGCAAACGAGCCTGTATAGGTAACCATATAAGATGCTCACCAAATCGGGAATCACACGACGCACCTTTCTACGGGCGGGCGGCGCGGGGCTGGTCGGGCTGGCCGGCAGCCTGGGCTTGCGCGGGCTGGCCCGTGCCGACGCGCCGGCCACTGACCATAGCCGGCACGCGCCGGCCGCCCTCGCGCAGACCGACGCCCCGTCAGCCGCCGACGACCCGTCGGCCGCCGACGGCCATAGCGCCGCTGCCCACGGCGGCATGGGCACCGTCGGCCAGGTCGATCACGCCGCCAACCAGTTCGATCCGCACGAAATCCTGACCGACTTCGACACCGGCGAGTTGAGCGAGGAGAACGGCCGCCCCGTACGCACCTGGCAGATGTTCGCCGTTGACCGCGAGTTCGAGATCGCTCCCGGCGTCCACTTCCCCGGCTGGGTCTACGGCACACCGACCTCGGCCGCGTCGCGCCGCGCCGGCCACCTCGTCGGCCAGTGCCCCGGGCCGACGTTGCGCTGCATCGAGGGCGAGCGCCTGCGCGTCCACTTCACCAACGCCAGCAGCCACCCGCACACGATCCACTTCCACGGCATCCACTCGGCGGCCATGGACGGCATCCCCGGCGTCGGCGCGGGCATGATCCCGCCCGGCGGCCAGTTCACCTACGAATTCGAGGCCAGGCCATTTGGCTGCCATCTGTACCACTGCCACGCCGTGCCCCTGAAGCGCCACATCCACAAGGGCCTCTACGGCGCGTTCATCATCGACCCCGACCCGGCCCGCTACACGGGCGAAGAGGCCGAGGCCGCTCGCCGCCGCAACCACACTTTCGCCGAGTCGCGCGCGGTCGATGAGATGGTCATGGTGCTCAACGGCTTCGACACCAATTTCGACGGCGAGAACGAGGTCTACGCCGCCAACACTATCGCCTTCGCCTACGACATGGCCCACCCCATCCCCGTTGCCCGCGACCGCCCCCAACGCCTATACCTGATCAACGTCACCGAGTTCGACCCGATCAACTCCATCCACCTGCACGCCAACTTCTTCGACTACTACGACCACGGCACGACGCTGTGGCCGACGCACAAGACCGTCGATACCATCATGCAGTGCCAGGCGCAGCGCGGCATCCTGGAGTTCTCCTTCGCGGGCTTCGAGCCGGGGCTATACATGTTCCACGCCCATCAGACAGAGCTGGCCGAGTTGGGCTGGATGGGCTTTTTCAACGTTACGGCCTAAGGAGACCCGATCATGAACAACGCTCAGCCCATACCCCGCCGCGGCGCGAACCGCTGGCTGCTGGCGCTCTTCCCGCTGGTCTTGCTGGTCTTGCTGGTGGCCGGCTTCCTGGCGCTCGACCCGCTGCACTTCTTCCAGGGCGCGTTTCCGCCGCTGGAAGATCTATCGGTGCAGCGCGTCGTCTTCCCGGACGCGAACACCATTCGCCTGGAGGTCATCAACGGCGGCCCGGACCCGGTGACCATCGCCCAGGTGGCCGTCGATAACGCCTATTGGAACTACACCATCCACCCCGGCAACACGCTCGGCCGCCTGGCGACGGCCACCATCGACATCCCCTATCGCTGGGTGGCCGGCGAGCCACTGCCCATCAGCCTGGTCACTTCGACCGGTCTGACCTTCCCGGCGGCCGTCGACGTGGCCGTCGAATCGGCCTCGTTCAGCGGGCGGACGCTGCTGGCCTATGCGCTGCTGGGCATCTACGTCGGCATCATCCCCGTGGCCCTGGGGATGTTGTGGTATCCATTCATGCGCCGCGTCGACCGCAAGTGGATGAACGCCGTCCTGGCGCTAACCATCGGCCTGCTCGTCTTTCTGTTCGTCGATACGATCCTGGAGGCGTTGGAGCTGGCCGGCGACGCGCCGGGCGTCTTCCAGGGCGTGCCGGTGGTCATCTTCGGCGCGCTGCTGAGCCTGGGAGTGCTGCTGGCCGTCGGCCGACGGTCGGGCGAGCAGACGCCCATGCGCGTGGCGGCGCTGATCGCCCTGGGCATCGGCCTGCACAACCTCGGCGAGGGGCTGGCCATCGGCGCGGCCTTCGCCACGGGCGCGGCGGCGCTCGGCTCCTTCCTGGTCGTCGGCTTCACGCTGCACAACATCACCGAGGGCGTCGGCATCGTCGCCCCGCTGACGCGACGGGAGCAGCCGCCGTTGCGCGTCTTCCTGCTGCTGGCCCTTCTGGCCGGCGGGCCGGCCATCGCCGGCACGTGGATCGGCGGGCTGGCCTTCTCGCCGTTCCTGGCGGCGCTGTTCCTGAGTCTGGGGGCGGGGGCAATCCTGCAAGTCATCTGGGAAGTGGGCCGGTTGCTGGCCCGCGATGCCCGGCGCGACGGCGGCGCGGCCTTCACCTGGCTCAACTTCGGCGGCGCGGCGCTGGGCGTGCTGATCATGTACCTGACCGCCTTCCTGGTGAAGTTCTAGAGTTAGGGGAAATAGCACGCCGATGAACGCCGAGTCAGAAAGGCTCTTATCAGCGTCCATCTGCCTAATCAGCGTCATCAGCGTGCTATTCTTTCCAGAACGAAAGATCGAACACTTGCTCGCTCTTAGCGCTGCCCGGCCAAGCCGGCTACAATTGCGCCCATGAACGACGCCACGCGCAACCTCATCCAGGCGATCCACGATAGCCCGCCGCGAGCCGTCTTTGCCGCCGCCGGCGCGGGCAGCCAGGCGCTGGCCGACCTGCTGGGCGTGCCCGGCGCGTCGCGGACGCTGCTGGAGGCGCTCATCCCCTACACTGCCGACGCCTTCGACGAATTCCTGGGCGGCGCGCCGGAGCAATACGTCTCGGCCGAGACCGGGCGGCGCATGGCCGGGCGGGCGCTGG
>JAIBAS010000058.1 GCA_019695075.1 Promineifilum sp.
CCGCCAGGCTGTTACCCGTTGGCTCGACCGCTTCCGTTCCGGTTCGCACTACTTGCTGTTCTTCATCGGCCTACTCTCGCGCGACGAACTGAACCAATATGGAGATTAATTTGTTAATGTCCTATAACCGGTTTTGCCTAGCAGCGGCGGGTTTGAACCCGCCGGCGGGTGCGGGCGCTCTCGTGCCTTCAATCTGCGGCGCGGGCGCTCTCGTGCCTCCCTTGCGCCTTTGCCCCTTCGCGTCCTGGCGTTAACTTCTTCCCCGTATCAGACCCGGAAAATCATCTCCCGCACCTCGCCCAGGTCCATCTCCGCGCCGGCCAGCGGGTGGCGCTCCAGGAATTGGGCCAGCAGGGCCAGCGCCAGGCCGAAGACCTCGCTGCGGCCGGCGCCGAAGGCGGCGTTGAGCGTGCCGTGGGCGCGGCCGAGTTCCAGCGCCTGCTGCGGCGACAGGCGGATGCTCGTCCAGCGCTCGGCCGCGCCGGCGCTCGGCTGCGGCGGGGCCAGGTCCCACAGCAGGAAGAGCGACTCCAGGTCGGTGACGCCCTCGGGTATCTCGCGCGTGCGCCCGGCGACGGCCGAGCGCAGCGCCTCCAGCCGCGCCGTCAGCACCGACACGGCCACGTCGGGCACGTCCGGCCGCCCCAATCCATCCGGCAGCCGCTCGCCCAGCGCGTCCATCAGCTGCTTCTGCTCCGGCCGCAGGGCAACGTAGACGTTCTGCCGGGCCACCATGCGCCGCGGCCGGCCGCGCCGGGGCTTGTCGCGCAGCAGGTCCTTCAGCGTGCTGACCTTCTGCTCGTCGGCCTTGTCCCTGGCCTTCGGACGCTCGTTGCTCTTCATGGGAAGATTAGGGACTAGGGGTTAGGGACTAGGGTTAGGCCATTGCAGGTAGTGCAACGCATTACTCTGCATTCCTAATTCCAGATTCTATTCCGCCTGCCGGTAGCCGCTGTGGGTTTCCAGGAAGCGGTCGACGAAAGCCCCATCGATGTGGGCGCCACCGGTGGCCAGCAACTCCAGGCAAAGGTGCAGGCACAGCAGGCAGATGGAACGCGGATAGCCGCGCGTTTCGCGCCAGATGGGCAGGATGCTGTCGGGCAGGAAGAGGGGCGGCATGCGGTTCTCGCGCCCGGCGGCCAACAAGCGGTACTCGATCAGCGCCGCCGTGTCGTCAGGGGCCAGCGGGTCGAGCGACGACCGGGTAGCGACGCGGTCGTTGAAGTCCTTGCTGCCACGCAGGTTGATGTCCAGTTCGGGCCGGCCGAGGAGGATGAGCTGATAGGCCTTGCCGCCGCGCGGGTCGCGAAAGTTGAGCAGCCGCCGCAGTTCCTTGTATTGCTCCGGCTCCAGCTCGTGGGCCTCGTCGATGATGACCAGCGGCAGGACGCTGCGGGCGGTCGTCTCGGTCAGGAAGTCGCGCAGTTCGTTGAGTTGATCCTCGGTGGCGCGGCGGGTGCGGACGCCAAACTCGGCGGCGATGCGGCGCAACAGCAGCAGGCCGCTCTTCTTGGGCGGCTCGTCCACCCGCGCGGCGACGAAGTCCGGCCGGCGGTCGTAGCGGCTGTGGAACCACGAGGCCAGCGTCGTCTTGCCCGTGCCCACCTCGCCGACGACGACCGAGGCCCCCTGCCCCGCCTCGACCATGTAGCTGACCTTGGCCAGGGCGCGGCGCGTCTCGGTGGAGAGATACATGAAGCGCGGGTCGGCCTCGATGGTGAACGGCGGCACGGCCACGCCCAGCCGCTCCCAATCCGGCCGATAGCGGCTCAGGTCAGTATCCAACAAACTCTCGACCATATCCCCTTCCTCTCGCCGGGAATCGCGCGCCGCGGCCGTCGGGCCGATCCGGCTCACGCCAATCGACCCAGGCGTCGCTATTGCCGCGCCCGGCCCCGCATCTATCGAGAGTATACAGGATTCACGGCCGTTTGTACAGACCTAAACGGACTTCTTCCGCCTGCCCAGACAACTAGACCGCCCAATTTTATCATCTATAGGCTATAGATCACTTGACACCGGCCCATGCACCCATTATACTGTGGATCATCTGTTCGTATGTCTCACGCTACTCACAGAATGGGCAGCTAATGAGCATCCGGGCAGGGAAGATGTTGCCTAAATAAAAAGGCAGCCCGGTGGTTGCCGAGCTGCCCGAATATTCGACGGCCTCCTTTCCGCTTATCGGCGCCGCCAACGCCGTGAGCCAAAGCTCGAAGCAGCGCCCCTTTGATGGGGAGGGGGATTTTGTGTCCCCAAAGGAAGCCTACTCTATCCAGGAGTGAGCATACCACAGTGAAACGGCTGTGTCAAACGCACCTTTGACCGGCCCGGCCCGGCGGGAGCCAATCCCTCGCCCCTAGCCGCCGCTCGCCCGTAGCTCTTCCTGGCCAAGGAAAACGAGTTCGTTGAACACGCAGGACGCCCCTGCGGATGGCCGTGCTTTGCCTGTGCTCAGCCCGGCCGTCGCGGCGGCCCAGGAACGGTTGCGGGAGTTACGGGAGCAGCTGGCGGAGAGCCGGCGCGAGGGTACGGCCGCGGCCGGGGAGAGAGAGCAGGGGGGCTGGGGAGCTGGGGGGCAGGGGAACGGCGACGCCATACCTGCGCCCGGTGGGATAAATCCCACCGCTGCCAGACAAAACCGGCTGGAAGCCGGTTGTCGGAGCGCCGATGCGCCTCTTTCCTCCCAGCCCCCCAGCCCCCCTGCTCCCCTGCCCACCTGGGCCGAGATCGCCCGGCGGGGTCTATATTCGCAGACGCTGGTGGAACATTTGCGGGCCGCGGGCTGGGGAAAGGAAGCCGGGGAGCAGGGGAGCGGGCGCGCAGGGGAGAAAGAGAGCCATTGCGGTTCTTGGAAGACCCTGCCAACTGGCCGGCAGCCGGTTTCGCCTGGCAGCGGCGGGATTCATCCCACTGGGCACGAGCGCGGCGTTGCCACCCCCCTGCCCCCCTGCCCCCCTGCCCCCCCGCTCCCCAACGCCCCGGCGCACATCAAAGTCCACCCCGACATCGCCCTGGCCATTCTGCGGGCGAAGAAGGCCGCCGCCGGCCGCGTCTGGTTGCTGTTGCGCCACGCCGACACCGCCGGCCGCGGGGCCATCGATGAGCGCGCCGCCCG
>JAIBAS010000280.1 GCA_019695075.1 Promineifilum sp.
CAGGGCGAGACGACGCGCGTGCCGGCCGAGCGGCTGGCTGAGGCCGTCGCTGCCGCGCGCCCTGGCGACACCATTGAAGTAACCGGCGGCGAGTTTCACGGCAACCTGGTCATCGACCGGCCGTTGACGCTCATTGGCCTCGACTGGCCGGTGCTGGACGCCGGCGGCCAGGGCACGGTGCTGCGCCTGGAGGCCGAAGACACGACTGTGCGCGGCTTCGTTGTCCGCAACAGCGGCGACTCGCTCGACCGCGAAGATTCCGGCATCATCGCCGCCGCGCCGCGCGCGTTGGTGGAGGGCAACCGGCTGGAGAACGTCCTCTTCGGCATCTACATCGAGTCGGCCCCAGGCACGACCGTGCGCGGCAACGACATCGAGGGGCAAGACCTGGACATTGCCCGGCGCGGCGACCTGATGCGCCTGTGGGACAGCGACGACGTGCTCATCGAGAACAACGTCACCCGCCGCGGCCGCGACGCCGTGCTGTGGTACTCCGAGCGCATGACCCTGCGCGGCAACGACTTCTCCCACGGCCGCTACGGGCTGCACTTCATGTACTGCGACGACGCCGTCATCGAGAACAACCGCCTGACCTATAACTCCGTCGGCGCGTATCTCATGTACGGCCGCCGCCTGACGTTGCGCGACAACCTCATCGCCTTCAACCGCGGCCCCAGCGGCTACGGCATCGGCCTGAAGGACATGGACGACGTGGCCATCACCGGCAACCGCATCCTCGATAACCGCGTGGGCATCTTCAACGACAGCTCGCCGCGGGAACTGAACAGCACCGCCGTCGTCAAGGGCAACCTCTTTGCTTATAACGACAGCGCGCTGGAGATGCTGCCGTCGGTGCGCCACAACCTGATCAGCGACAACAGTTTTGTCGAGAACGAGCAGCAGGTCGTCGTCGCCGGCGGCGGCCAGTTGCGCGACAACGAGTGGACAGTCGGCGACCGCGGCAATTACTGGAGCGACTACGCCGGCTACGACAGCGACGGCGACGGCCAGGGCGAACTGCCCTATCGCGCCGAGCGGCTGCTGGACAGCCTGATCGGCCGCCAGCCGGAGTTGCGCCTGTTCATCTATAGCCCGGTCATCACCGCCATCGACTTCGCCGCGCGGGCCTTCCCGCTGGTGCGCCCGCAGCCGGTGCTGGTCGATGAACAGCCGCTGACGCAACCCATCGTGCCCAGCAACGCGCCCCTGCCCACGGGCGACGAGGCGGGCGCGCTGTGGCCGGTGCTGCTGCTGCCGTTAGCGCTACTGCTGCTGGCCGGCATCGGCCGCCTCGGCCATCGCACCTATCATTTGCCTGAGGCCGGGCGCGTCGAGCGCCCGTCCGTGGTGAAATAAGTCATGATTGAAGTTCGCCATCTGACCAAACGCTTCGGCCGCTTCACGGCCGTGCAAGACCTGTCGTTTGCCGTCGCCGAGGGCGAGGCGGTGGCCCTCTGGGGGGCCAACGGCGCAGGCAAGACAACAGCCGTCCGTTGCCTGCTCAATCTCTTCCCCTACGAGGGCGAGATCACCGTCAATGGGCTGGACGCGCGCCGGCAGAGCAAGGCCGTGCGCCGGCTCGTCGGCTTCGTGCCCCAGGAGTTGAGCTTCCACGACGACATGACCGTGGCCGAGACGCTCATCTTCTACGCCCGGCTGAAGAAAGTGCCCGACGGCTACGACTTCGAGCCGCTACTGGAACGGCTGCGCCTGAGCGAGCATGTCCAGAAGCGCGTCGGCGAACTGTCGGGCGGGCTGAAGCAGCGACTGGCGCTGGCCGTGGCCTTGCTGTCTGACCCGCCCATCCTCATCCTCGATGAGCCGACGGCCAGCCTCGATATCCGCAGCCGCGAGGAGTTCCTGGTGCTGCTGCGCGGGCTGAAGCGGGCCGGCAAGACGATGGTCTTCTCGTCTCACCACCTGGAGGAGATCACCGCCCTGGCCGACCGGGTGCTGCTGCTGGAGGATGGCCGGCTGGTGGTCGATGCCCCGCCCGACCAGCTGGAGCGGCAACTGAACTGGGAGACGACGCTGCACCTCTACATGGCCGACGCGGCTATCGACCCGGCCTTGCAGACACTGGCGGGGCTGGGGATGCCCGTCAGCCGCAACGGCCGCGGCCTGCGCGTGCAGGTCGCGCCGGGTAACAAAGGCAAGGTGCTTCAGGCGCTGCACGACGTCGGCCTGCGCGTCGATGACTTCACGGTGGAGTAAATGGACTTCGAGAACGTACTCATCCTCATCCAGAAAGAGCTGCGCGACGCCCTGCGCAACCGCTGGTTCCTGCTCTATGCCGTGGCCTTCGCGGCCCTGTCGCTGGCGCTGGCCTGGCTGTCGGTCTCCGGCGCGGGCAGCTACGGCGTGGCCGGCTTCGGCCGGACGACGGCCGGACTGATCAACCTCGTCCTGCTCATCGTGCCGCTCATGGGCCTGACGCTGGGGGCGATGAGCCTGGCCGGGGAGCGCGAGAAGGGCACTCTGGTCTATCTGCTGGCCCAGCCCATCAGCGCCACCGAGCTGCTGCTAGGCAAGTTCATCGGCCTGGCGCTGGCCCTGACGGCGGCGCTGGTCATCGGCTTTGGCCTGACCGGACTGATGATGGTCATCAGCGGTAGCGGCGGCGATTTTATCATCTTCGCCACGTTGATGGCGCTGGCCATCCTGTTGGCCGTGGCCAGCCTGAGCGTCGGCTTCCTCATTTCGGCCGCGGTGCGTCGGGCGGCGACGGCCGTCGGGCTGGCCCTGTTCCTGTGGCTGGTGCTGGTCTACTTCGGCGACCTGGGGCTGATGGGCACGGCGATGGTGGTGCAGATGGACGTGGGCCAACTGCTGACGCTGGCGCTGGTCAACCCGTTGCAGGTCTTCAAGATCGCCGCTGTGCTGAACCTGCGCGACAACCTGGAAGTGCTGGGGCCGGCGGGCATCTACGCCTTCCGCACCTATGGCGGGGCGCTGTGGCCGCTGCTGGTCGGGCTGCTGTTGGCCTGGGCGGCCGTGCCGCTGGCGTTGTCGTTGCGCGTGTTCCGGGGGCGGGGGGTGTTGTGATGAAGAGAGTGGGCAGTGGGCAGTGGGCAGTGGGTCAGTGGGCCAGTGGGTCAGTAGGTCGGCGCGCTCTGGCCCTGGCCCCTGGAACCTGGCCCCTGGAACCGCGGCGTTGGGTCGGCGGTTGGCCGTCGGCGGTTGGCCTTCTGTGTGTCGCCCTAACCCTGCTGCTCGCCCTGGCTGCCTGTGGCGGCGGGGCGGACACGACGCAGCCGCCGGAGATCCTCTATGGTCAGGATGTCTGCGACGAATGCGACATGATCATCAGCGAGGAGAAGTACGCCGCGGCCTACTGGACGGCCGAGGGCGAGGCGCGCCGCTTCGACGACGTGGGCGAGATGCTGGTCTTCATGGCCAGGAACCCGGAGGCGACGGCGTCGGTCTGGGTGCATGATGTCCATAGCGCCGCCTGGCTGCCGGCCGAGGAGGCCTGGTTCGTGATGAATTCCGGCCTGCGCACGCCGATGGGCACGGGCATTGCCGTGTTGGCCGACGAGCAGTCGGCCCGCGCGCTGGCCTTCGACCAGCCGGCAGCCGTTGTGCTGACCTTCAGTGAGATCGTCGCCCGCGCCGCGGCGGGTGAACTGGAAAACGTCGCCGGCATGGGCGACCACGAGATGGGCGACTAGAGCGCCCTCAAGACACTTAAGGAGAGAGAATACTTATGACACGCAAGGTTACGCTTTTGGCCCTCCTGGCCGCGTTGGTGTTGGTGCTGGCTCTGGCCGCCTGTGGCGGCGGGGGCGGCGGAGAGACGGCCGCGCCGCCTGAGGACGACGCCGTGGCCGAGGCCCCGCCCGCCGACGATGGCTCGTTGCATGGCGACCCGGAGGCGGGCAAGGCCCAGTTCGACACGGTCTGCATCGCCTGCCACGGGCCGGGCGGCGTGGGCATCGAGGGTCTGGGCAAGCCGTTCACCACCAGCGAGTTCCTGTTGACGGTTAGTGACAAGGAACTGCTGACTTTCATCAAGACGGGGCGGCCGATCAGCGACCCGGCCAACACGACCGGCGTGGACATGCCCCCCAAGGGCGGCAACCCGGCGTTGACCGACGAGCAGCTGACCGATATTATCGCCTACATTCGCACGTTGCACGAGTAGAAACGAGACTCGAGGGGCGGGCGTCGCGGCGTCCGCCCCAGCGCACCGAGCGGGCACGACGATGACGACGGACACAACGATGACGACGGAGCGACTGCGCGACCTGCCGGTAGAGGAAGTCATGGCGCGCTGGCCGGCGACGGCCGAGGTCTTCAACGGCCATGCGTTGGCCTGTGTCGGCTGCGCGCTGGCGCCGTTTTGCACGGTGCAGGACGCCGCCACGACCTACGACCTGTCGCCGCAGGCGTTGTCCGATGAGTTGCTGGCGGTCATCGCCGCCGGCCGCTAGGCTCGCCCGCCCGCGCCACCCACAACCGCAGACCTGACGGGGCCTCTCCGCCCCATCGCCGCCCGTCCGTCCGGTCTGCCTAGCTTCGCAGAGAGCGAGATGGACAAACCCTATTTCTACGTTGACAACATTGCCGCGCTGGCCCCGGAAGTGCCGGCTGACGCCATCCTGAGCCGCACCTTCTATAAGGATGACCACCTCAGCGCGATGGTCTTCAGCTTCGCGCCCGGCCAGGAGCTGAGCGAGCACACCGCTGCCGTCCCGGCCATCATCCACATCCTAAGCGGGCGCGCTCGCCTGACGCTGGGCGAAGACGAGACGACGGCCGAGGCGGGCGCGTGGGTGCGCATGGAGCCGCGCCTGCCGCATGCCGTCGTGGCCGAGACGCCCGTGACGATGCTTCTTCTGATGCTCAGGTAGCATGAAAGCAGCTCACGCAAAGGCGCAAAGGGGCGAAGGCACAAAGGGAGAGAAGAAGCTTGCTCTTCTTCCTTCTCTTTCTTATTCTTCTTTATGCGCCTTTGCTTCTTAGCGCCTTTGCGTGAGTTTGTCTGCCTATCCATGACTCGTCTGCCGTTCCTGTTCCTGGCCATCCTGGCCCTGCTGGCCGGCATCTGGGCCGGCTGGCTGCGGATCGGCTGGGCCTGGCCCAACCCGCAGGTGATGTTACCGGCCGCCCACGGGCCGCTGATGGTTTCGGCCTTCCTGGGCGCAGTCATCAGCCTGGAGCGGGCCGTGGCCCTGCGGCGGCGGGCGGCGTACCTGCCGCCGTTGCTGGCCGGGCTGGGCGGACTGGCGCTCATCACCGGGCTGCCCTGGACGCTGGCCGCGTGGCTGCTGCTGGCCGCGGCCGTCGGGCTGGCGGCTGTGTTCGCCGTCATCGTCCGGCAACACCCGGCCGTCTACACGGCGACGATGGCCGCCGGGGCGCTGGCCTGGCTGGTGGGCAATGGGCTGCTGGCCGCCGGGCGGCCGGTCTATGCCGCCGTGCCCTGGTGGGTGGCCTTTTTGGTACTGACCATCGCCGGCGAGCGGCTGGAGTTGAGCCGGGTGCTGCGGCTGTCGTCGCGGGTCATCAACCTGTTCATCATCAGCGTGGCCATCTTCCTGGGCGGTGTGGCGCTGACGCTGGTGGCCTACGCCGAGGGGACACAGTTCGCTGGGCTGGGGCTGCTGTTGCTGGCCGTCTGGCTGCTGCGCTATGACCTGGCCCGGCGCAACATTCGCCTGCGCGGCCTGACGCGCTTCATCGCCGTCTGCCTGTTCAGCGGCTACGTGTGGCTGGCCGTGGGTGGGGCGCTGTGGCTCGTCGTCGGCGGGGCCGTGGCCGGGCCGCTCTATGACGCCATGCTTCACGCCCTCTTCCTCGGCTTCGTCTTCGCGATGATCTTCGGCCACGCGCCGCTCATCTTCCCGTCGGTACTGGGGCGGCCGATGGCCTATCTGCCGGCGTTCTACGGGCCGCTGATCGTCCTGCACGGCTCGTTGGCCCTGCGCGTGGCCGGCGACCTGTTCGGCCAGATGGCGCTGCGGCGCTGGGGCGGGCTGCTCAATGGCGTGGCCCTGCTGCTGTTCCTGGCAACGACGATCGCCGCGCTGGTCATCGGCGCGCGCAAGGAGTAGACCCGTGCCGCCACTGACCCGCTGGCACATCAAGACAGCTTTCATCTCCCTGGCCGCGGCGATGACGCTGGGCGTGGCCCTGGCGCTGGCCCCGGTGCTGCCGCTGCCGGGCTGGCTGGTGTACCTGTCGCCGGCCTTCTTCCATCTGATCATGGTCGGCTGGGTGACGCAGATGATCTTCGGCGTCATCTTCTGGATGTTCCCCATCGTCAGCCGGGCGCGGCCGCGGGGCAGCGAGCGGCTGGGCTGGGCGACCTACGTCCTGCTCAACGGCGGCCTGCTGCTGCGCGTCGTGGCCGAGCCGGCCAACAGTGTCGCGCCGGGCGGCGGCTGGGGCTGGGTGTTGGTGGCCTCGGCGCTGATGCAGTGGCTGGCGGCGGTGGCTTTCGTCGTCAACGCCTGGCCGCGCGTCAAAGAGAAATATCGGGGCGAGTGAGATGCCGCGCCTGAGTCAGTGGTACGTCAAGCTGTCGTTCGGCTATCTGCTGGCCGGCTTCACCGTGGGGGCGCTGCTGTTGGCCAACAAGGGCCGGCCGCTGCACCCGGCGCTGTGGAGCCTGCTGCCGGCCCACATCGAGTGGCTGCTGCTGGGCTGGGTGGCCCAATTGACGCTGGGCGTGGCTTTCTGGATTCTGCCGCGCTTCTGGCAAGCGCCGCGCCGCGGCCGGACGACGGGCGCGGTCGTGGCCATCGTCCTGCTGAACGCCGGCATCCTGTTGGTGTCGTTGGGGGCGGTGCTGGGGCTGGGGGCGTGGGCGGTCGCCGCCGGCCGTCTGCTGGAGATCGGCGCGGCGGCGTCGTTTGCCCATGCGGCGTGGCCGCGGATTGTCGGCCGGGCGGGCTAATCGCCCCCGGCCGTCAGCAGCGCGGCCAACCCACCGATGATCAGGTAGCCCGGCCAGACCGTGCCCCAGTTCCAGCCGAACAGGAAGATGGCCGCCGTGAAGAGAATGGCCAGGCCGCCGACGAAAGCGCCGCGCGCCTCCACCCCGAAGCGGCCCGTCGACCGCCAGGTGCTGATGGCGCTGCCGAACGCGCCGAACGCGCCGATGAGGATGAACAGCGCCCACCAGTTGTGCAGTTGGAAGCCGGTGAAGTTCGCCAGCAGGAAGATGACGCCCACGGCGATCAATCCCAGGCCGGGCATCCAGGCCATCTTGGCGTCGCTGCGCGCCGCCTGGCCCTCCGGCGTGTCGTCGGCCTTGCCGTTCAGCTTTTCCGCATCCTTCAGAGTCTTGATCTCGTCGCTCATTGTCTCAACCTCCGCTCATCTATACGCGGGGCGGGGCGGTCGGTTGCGGGGTTGCTCAGCGGCGCTGGTGTTCGACGAGCATGCAGGCGTCCTGCACCACGTCGAGGCCGGCGGTGCGGGCTTTTTCGGCCGCGGCTTCGTGGGCAATGCCCAATTGCAGCCAGACCGCTCTGGCTCCCACGGCGATAGCCTCATCGACGAAGGGCGGCACGTTCTCGCTGCGCTGGAAGACCAGCACCAGGTCGATCGGCTCCGGCACCTCGGCCAGGGTGGGGTAGGCGGGTTCGCCCAGCCCCTCGCTCAGGTTGGGGTTCACCGGGATGATGCGGTAGCCCTGCTTTTGCAGGTAGGCGGGCACGTAGTAGCCGGCTTTGGCCCGGTTCGACGAGAAGCCCACGACGGCGATTGTTTTGGCCTCGGACAGTATCTTACGGATGGCGCTGTCTTGATTCATGCGCCTAACTTTACCCAAAGGGTGACATTCTGCGTAATGAATAGGTGACAACCGGCGTTGCGTGTCAATTGCCAACGGCCGGCGATTGGCATACACTATTTGCTGAGCCACGCAGACACAGCGACATTTCCATCAACCACAGGAGTAAACCCCATGCAGAACCACGGTTCATTCGTCAGTCACTATGGCGTTGAGAATCATGGCATCAAGAATGCCGAGACCGTGTACTGGAACCTGACCACCTCCCAGCTTTATGAGCAGGCCATCCGCCGCCATGAGGCTGCCATTGCCCACCTCGGCCCGCTGGTCGTGCAGACCGGCAGCCACACCGGCCGCTCCCCCAATGACAAGTTCGTCGTTGAGGAACCGTCGAGCCAGTCGGACATCTGGTGGGGCAAGGTCAACCGCCCCTTCTCGCAGGAGAACTTCGATTACCTCTACCGCAAGATGCTGGCCTACACGCAGAATCGCGACATCTTCGTCTTCGACGGCTACGTCGGCGCAGACCCGAACTACCGCATGCCCGTGCGCATCATCACCGAGTACGCCTGGCACAATCTGTTCGCCCGCAATATGTTCATCCGCGAGTTCGACCCGGAGAAGCTGCGCAACCATGTGCCTCAGTTCACGGTCATCGACATGCCACGGCTGAAGGCCGAGCCGGAACAGGACGGCACAAAGAGCCAGACCTTCATTTTGCTCGACTTCGGCCGGCGCCTGGTGCTCATTGGTGGCTCCGAGTACAGCGGCGAGATCAAGAAGAGCATCTTCACGGCCATGAATTACTACATGCCCAAGCAGGGCGTCATGTCGATGCATTGCAGCGCCAACTTCGGCAAGACCCGCGACGACGCGGCCCTCTTCTTCGGGCTGAGCGGCACGGGCAAGACGACGCTGAGCAGCGACCCGGCGCGGATGCTCATCGGCGACGACGAGCACGGCTGGAGCGATGACGGCATCTTCAACTACGAGGGCGGCTGCTACGCCAAGGTCATCAAGCTCGACCCTAAGGGCGAGCCGGAGATCTACGAGACGACCCGCCGCTTTGGCACCATTCTGGAGAACGTCATCATGGACACCGGCACGCGCCGCGTGGACCTGAACGACGGCTCGCTGACCGAGAACACCCGCGCCAGCTACCCCATCTCCCACGTCAGCAATGCCGTGCGCGATGGCGTGTCCGGCCACCCGACGCACGTCTTCTTCCTGACGGCCGACGCCTTCGGCGTGCTGCCGCCCATCGCCAAGCTGACCAATGCCCAGGCGATGTACCACTTCCTGAGCGGCTACACGGCCAAGGTCGCCGGCACGGAGCGCGGCGTGACCGAGCCGCAGCCGAACTTCAGCACCTGCTTCGGCGCGCCGTTCATGCCCCTGCGGCCGGGCGTCTACGCCAAGCTGCTGGGCGAGAAGCTGGAGAAGCACGGCTCGCAGGTGTGGCTGATCAACACCGGTTGGACGGGCGGCCCCCACGGCGTCGGCAGCCGCATGAAGCTGGCCTACACGCGGCGGATGATCCACGCCGCACTGGACGGCGAGCTGGACAACGTGCCCATGATCGAAGAGCCGTACTTCGGTCTGGCCGTGCCGGAGAGCGTGCCCGACGTGCCCAGCGATGTTCTCAACGCCCGCAACACCTGGGCCGACAAGGATGCCTACGACGCCCAGGCCAAGAAGCTGGTGGGCATGTTCAAGGAGAACTTCAAGCAGTTCGAAGACCTGGTCTCCGACGACATCAAGGCCGCCGGCCCCCACTGAGCCGAATACACCTTCCATTAGGGCAGAAACCCGGGCCACGGCCCGGGTTTTTGTTTGACGCTGGTGCGTTGCACTTTCCTGAGTGCGTCGCACCTTCTTGGCGGCTTGAGGGGAGCGAGGAAAGTGCCGGCACTGAGCGGGTGGGCAACGAATCGGCTATACTGTGCGTATAGGCGACAAGGATACGATCATGTACGAACTGCCGCTCTTCCCGCTCAATCTCGTCCTCTTTCCGGGGATGCCGTTGCCGCTGCACATCTTCGAGGAGCGCTACAAGCAGATGGTGGCCGACTGTCTGC
Source organism: Promineifilum sp. (assembly GCA_019695075.1). GTDB lineage: Bacteria > Chloroflexota > Anaerolineae > Promineifilales > Promineifilaceae > Promineifilum. The sequence goes on from JAIBAS010000280.1 coordinate 9,820, forward strand.
GCGACGACCGGCCGTTCGGCGTCGTCCTCATCGCCGAGGGGCGGGCGGAGGGCGGCCCGCCGGCGCGCCCCCACGCCATCGGCTGCACGGCCGAGATCGCCCAGGTGCAGCCGCTGGACGATGGTCGCATGATTCTCATGACCGTCGGCCGCGAGCGCTTCCGCATCGTCCGCCTGCGCCATGACCGCCCCTACCTGGTCGGCATGGTCGAGCCGGCCCCGCTGCTGGACGAGGACAGGGCGCGCGTGGCCGAGGGCGCGGCCCGGCTGGAGCCGCTGGTGATGGCGTACCTCCAGAAGCTGGTCAGCATGGGCAACCTCGATACCATGCCCGACGACCCGCCCGATGATCCCGCCTCACTGGCCTACCTCGGCGCGGCGCTCATCCAGTTGCCGCCGGAGGAGAAACAAGATTTGCTGGCGCTCGACCGGCTGACAGAGCTATCAGCGGCGCTGCGGCGGGCCTATCGCGGCGAACTGGCCCTGCTACGCACCGTCCCCGCGCAGGACATTGGCTTGTTCTCAGTAAACTGACCGCCGCCCCCGTAGC
>JAIBAS010000167.1 GCA_019695075.1 Promineifilum sp.
ATGTGCGCATCGTGGACGAGGCCATCCGGGCCAGCGTCACGGAGCACAACCGACAGGTGGCGGCGGTGCTGGCCGAGTTGGCCGAGAGCACCACGCAACCGTACCGCCGGTACAAGATCGGTGGGGGCGGGAGCTTGCAGCCGCTCGATGAGTGGGGCAACCCGAAGGTGGTGCGGGACGAGGGCCAGTATGACGTGGCCTTCCCGATCCAGGGCGGCGGCACGGCGTGGGGCGACAATCGCGTCTCCCGGGCGATGATGACCGTCCAGGACGCCGACCGCTACACGCTCAACGCGCTGCGCCGCGACGCGGATTGGGTGAAGCGGCACGTGCTGGCGGCGCTGCTGGACAACACGTCCTACACCTTCCTCGACCCGCAGGACGACATCGGTTCGCTGACCGTCCAGCCGCTGGCAAACGGCGACGCCGTGACGTACTTGAAGAAGGACGGCACTACGGCCGCCGACACCCATTACTATGCCCAGGCCGCGGCCATTGCCGATGCGACCAACCCGTTCCCGACGCTCAAGACTGAACTCTCGGAGCACATGGGCAACGAGGGGCCTTACGTGGCCTATGTGGCGTCGGGACTGCGGTCATCTATTCAGGGGTTGGCGAATTTCATCGACGAGAACGATGCTGATGTCGATCCGGGTGTCATGGCCCCGCGCCTGCTGCGCCGGGTAGATCGCGGCTTTGGCGATGAGGTCATTGGCTATGTCGATGGCGTCTACGTCGTTGAGTGGTCGTTCCTGCCGGCGGGCTACGGATTCATGGTAGCCCGCGGCGCGACGACTCCGCCCCTGGCGATGCGCGAGTATGAGTCCGCCGCGCTCCGCGGCCTCTTCACCGAGAACCACAGCCCGGACGGCAACCTGAATGAGTATCGGTTCATTCGTTACGCCGGGTTTGGCGCGCTGAACCGGACGGCCGCGCTGGCCTTCCAGATCGGCAACGGCGTTTACCAGATTCCGACCGGCTACGCCACGCCGCTGGCCGCGTAGGCGAGCAGGAGTTTCTCCGATGAATACGACGATCATGGCTGAACGGCAGGCCAAGGCGCTCCAGTCCATTATGGCTGAGGTGGAGCGGCTGGGCGGGCGGTTCGAGCAGCCAACGGCGCGGGTGTCCGGGCCTCAGGTCAAGATGATGCTCTTGTTGGAGGCGGTCGCCGCGGCGCTGGCCGGCATCGACGCGGGCGGGGGCGTAGTGGAAAGTCAGGTAGCGGAAGCCCCGCCCGCGCCGGCCGAAGTCGAGCCGGTGGAGGCCAGCAGCAGCGTCGTCAAGGAGCCGCCCGCGCCGAAGGCCAAGCGGGGCAAGGAGTAGGGCATGGCACGCGAAAAGTATGCCTATAACGCATGGATGAAGCTCCGCAACGCCGACGCGGCGCTGTCGGCCGACGACTTCACGGCGCTGGCCGAAGTGACCTCCAGCGCGGCCGAGTTGAACCTGCTCGACGGTCTGAGCGTGGCGGGCAATGCCACGGCATCCAAGGCCGTGGTCGTGGACGCTAACAAGGCGCTGCTCGGCCTGCGCCGCAAGGTGACGGCCGACGCCGACGGGATGAGTGGCATCGGTGAGGCTTACTCTGGCGGTATCTTCACCAACGAGGGCGCAACCGGCGCGGCCGTCTTTGCACTCGGCCCGTCGGCCGTGGGTGTCGAATTGACATTCGTGGTCATGGCCGCGCAGGAACTCCGCATTGACCCATCAGGCACGGAAACCATCGCCCTGCCCTCTTCGGGGGCGCAGGGGGCGCAAGGCAAGTACCTGACGGCCGACGCGGTGGGCGAGTGGGTGCGGCTGCTCTGCGTCAAGGCGGGCCAGTGGCAGACGGTCGGCTACGCCGGCACATGGGCACATGAGGGCTAACCAATGGCCGAACGCGCCAGCATGACCGCCCTAGTGGACTTCGTGGAACGGCTCGTCAATGACCCGGCCAACGAGGCCCACAGCCGCGACGACATTCAAGCCGCGCTGGATGTGTATCGGATTGAGGCGCGGTACGAGGCGCTCACGGCCTTGCCGGCATGGGTTGGCGGCGCGGTGGCCTATCGCGTTTTCGACGCGGACGCGCCCTACTGGGAAACGGACGGCACGCTCTACGACGCGGCCTACAGCGCCCTGACGCCAACGACCAGCGACTGGACGGCGGGCCGGTGGACGTTCGCGGCCGAGCCGTTGCGGCCGGTGACGATTCTCGGCTGGAACCATGACCCCTACCAGGCCGCGGCCGATCTGCTGGAGCAGCGGGCGGCGGCGCTGGCCGAAGACTACGACTTCGCGACCGGGCCGGATTCGTTCAAGCGGAGCCAGCGCCATGGGCAACTGCTGGCGATGGCGGCGCGGTATCGGGCGATGTCGCCGCGGTTGAAGGCGGTGGCCGACGCGGCGGCCGACTGGACTATGCCGGAGATCACTGTCGATGTTTTCCAGTTCTGAGTTAGCGGCAATGACCGAGGAGATCGGGCGCAGCATCGGGCCGGGCAGTGGGCTGGGTACGTCCATCGTCATCGCCCGCGGGACGGCGACGCTACCACCGCAGTCGGTGCGACTGGTGCGGCCGGGCGGCCAAGGTCGCGCTGTGGCCACGGACGGCACGGAGTCGGCGCAGTTGGTCGTGGAAGTGGTTGGTCTGCCGACGCTGGATATTCGGCCGCGCGACCGGTTCGCGCTCGACGGCCTGTTCTATGAGGTGGTCAGTGTTCACCCGCAGCGACAGATCGGGACCGTGGCGCAGGCGAGGTTGGCGCAATGAAAGGGCGTATCGACTGGAAACGGACGCCGCAAGACCTGGGCCAGGCGGTTATCAAGTATGGCCAAGACCTGGTCTTCGATGCGCTGGTGAAATACATGCAGGGCAAGGCCGAGGAGCTGATGGCGCAGATGCAGCGCGAAGCGCCATGGACGGATCGAACCGGCGAGGCACGGGCCGAATTGCAGACGGCCGTCGAGTGGGACGGGGCGACTGTGACGCTCTATCTCATCTCCGGCGCGCCGCATGGTCAGTATCTGGAACTGCGCTGGGGCGGCCGGTATGCGATTGTGTCGCCGACTTTGCCCCGCGCGGCGGTGGAGATCGGCGACGAGCTGAAGGCGAAGATGCGCTCA
>JAIBAS010000425.1 GCA_019695075.1 Promineifilum sp.
ATGGCAACCATGATCTTCCTCGCGTGCTTGTTGACATTCCCCCCTTGTGGGGAGGGGTTAGGGGTGGGGGCAGCATTGAGAGTTCTCGCGACCCCCACCCTTGATCCCTTCCCACAAGGGGGAGGGAGCTACTTGCTTGATAGCGCCCAGACTTCGCCGGGCTGCGTCACATCATGTGGTCGTCCATCTTGCCCGACTGAAGCAGGTCAGCCGAGATGAGGACGACTGGCTCATCGCCGGTGTTCTTCCACCAATGCGAGACCTGCTTGGTCTCCACCGAGACCTCGCCCGCCTTGTGGACGATCGGCACGGCGCAGTTGCTGGCATATTCCGTCACGGATCCTTCCACGACGTAGATGAGGGCGCGCCGGTCGCCGTGGCTACGGCGACCGTGACCACGGCGACGGGCGGTTCCGTGGCCGGGCCGGGCGTGGCCGCGCCCCAATGCAGCCATGCCGCCGCGCCGGCAGCCAGCAGGGTGATGGCCAGGAGCACGGCGACGAGGGCCAGGAAAGCGCGCGAAGTGGTGTTCGTGCTCATAGCCTTACCGCCCGGCCACGGCGATGGTGTCGCGGATGCCGTCGAGGTTGCGTTCCAGCGTATTGGCCGTCACCTCTTCATAGTCGCGCAGGAGGATGAAGAAGGCGGGGATGTCTTCGCCTACCAGCCAGTTGCTGGCGTCGCCGACGATGGGGTCGGTAATGGTGTAGACGTAGCCGCTGGCCGTGGCGTAGGCCTTGGCGAAGCGCTCGGTATCGCCGATGCGGCCGTCGCACTCGCCCGGCGACACCCAGCCCTGGGCGGCGCGGGCGTCGTAGAAGATGACCACGGCCGGGCGCGCGTCGAGGAAGTAGTCGCGCAGCACGGCCGATTCCGGCTCGGAGAACGCCCCATCGCCGGCATTGATGGGCGCGTTGCGCCACGTCGCCGCGGCGCTCCAGTCGCAGCCGAAGTTGCGGTTGATATCGACGCCGTTGGCGTTGACGCGGCCGGGCAGTTCGCCGACGGCGAGCCGGCTGTCGGGGTTGCTGTTGGGGATGAAATGCAGGGCCATGCCGGCGGGTATCTCGTCCGGGTTGGCCGCGAAATGGGCCATCGCCTGGTTGACGACGGTGACGCCGCCGGGGGCGAAACCGGCGTGGATGCCGCCGACCAGGGTGACGACGCGCGCGCCGTCGCCCAGCTTGTAGAGAGTAATCGCCTGGCCGCCGGCCGAGAAGCCGATCGTTTCCTCGACCAGTTCCGGCCCGTCCGGTGTATCATCCGTTCCGATTGAAGGCGCGGGTGTGTCCGTCGCCGCCGGTTCGACCGCGGCGGGCACTAATGGATCACCTCCCCCGGCGACCTCCAGGCCATCGTTGGCGCCATCGCCGTCGGTGTCGGCGGCGCGCGGGTTCGTCTCGTAGGTGTTGACCTCATCGAAGTCGATCAGCAAGTCGCCGTCGCTGTCGCGCTCATTGGGGTTGGTCGAGTAGATCAACACCTCGTCGCCGTCTTCCAGGCCGTCGCCATCGGAATCGGGGCGGCCGGGGTCGGTCGAGAGGGCCGCCTCCTGATCGTTGCTCAGGCCGTCGGCGTCCTGGTCGCCCTCCACGACGGCCGTCAGCGCCGCGGCCGTGGCCGTGCTCTGGCCGGCGGCCAGGCTTTGCTGGGCGACAGCAATGGCCGTCTGCGTGGCCATGCGGCCCTCATCGGCCGGTTCGTCCTTTTGCGCTATTGTTTCGGCGACGGGAGTGGCCCGGCCGCCGTTGCCATCCAGAATCGAACGCAGCAGAAAGAACCCGGCCACGGCCAGCACGACGATGGCCACCACGGCCGCCACCGGCCAGAGGCGGCGCTGATTCGCAGAGGGCTTAGCGTCCACGACTTGCGAAGACAGCGCCATTGCGAAAGCCGTCGCGTTCTGGAAGCGATTCTGCGGCTCCATCTCCATCGCCTGCAGGATGGCGCGGGCCACGGGCGGCGTCAGCAGGGCCGGCCGCGGCAGCGTGGCCCCCGCCAGCCGGCTGACGCTCTCCACCGGCGTCTCGCCGGTCAGCAGGGCGTAGAGTGTGGCCCCAACCGCGTAGATATCGGAGCGGGCGTCGGTTGTGCCCAGCCCGTACTGCTCCGGCGGCGAGAAGCCGGGCGTGACGGCCTGCGCGCCGCGGGTGGTGTGGCCCCCGGCCGTGTATTGCTTGGCAATGCCGAAGTCGACCAGCACCGCGCGGTTGTCGGGGGTGATCTTGATATTGGCCGGCTTGATGTCGCGGTGGATGACCGGTTCCGGCCGGCTGTGCAGGTACGCCAGCGCCGAGGCGATCTGGCCGATGATGGGCACGGCCTCGGCCTCGGTCAGCTTGCCGCGCTGGTCGAGCCACTGCTGCAAGTCCTGCCCCTCGATGAACTCCATCACCAGGTACTGCCCGTGGCCGGGGATGACGAAGTGGTTGGTGACGCGGGGCAGGTTGGGGTGATTCAGCTGCGCCAGCAGGAGGGCCTCGCGCTCGAATTGCTGCTGCGACACCAGCGACAGGTCGAGGTTTTCCTTCAGGGCCACGGGCACGCGCAGATTCAGGTCCCAGGCGCGGTAGACCGCGCCCATGCCGCCCTGCCCCAGCAGCGAGACGATGCGGTAGCGATTCTCCAAAACTTGCCCGACCGAAAGGGCCATTTTTTCTCTCCCTCGCTAGAGCAACAGCAGCAAATAGAGCGCCGCCAACACGCCGGCCGTCACCTCCAGGGCCACGGCCGCGGCGCTGATGAGTTGTCCGGTGCTGACCTGACCGGCCGTCGGCGTCACGGTGACGGCCACGGCGATGTCCTGCTGCCCCACGCGCACCGCGCCCTCGTGCCGACGCGGCGCGGGCACGATCAGGCGCGCGTGGCCGCTGTAGAGCCACAGAATGAACCACCACAGAACGTCGATGACGAAGCGTGGCCTGTAATTCACCGGCTTGTCCTCGCGCCCCAACGCCAGCCGCCCGGTTTGGGCCGTGACCGTCACCCGCCCGCCGGCCGGCGTGACGACATCCGGCGTCGCCGTCAGCCAATCGTCCAGCGGCTCCACGGGCAACGTGTCCGGCGCGCCCGCTACGGGCAGCGAGCCGCTGGCGACCGCGCCGCGA
>JAIBAS010000488.1 GCA_019695075.1 Promineifilum sp.
TCCAGCTTCAAGCTGCCCGACGGGACCAACATCGCGGTCACCACCTCGGCCCAGTCCGGCCAGTCGGTCACCACCGGCCTCGACATCACCAACGGCGCCGACCGGATCAAGGTCTCGGGCGTGAACAAGATCCACGCCATCCTTGGCGGCTTTCACCTCGCGCCTTTTCTGGAACAGCCCGCCGGATGAATAGGTCTTGTTGAGATCCTTCGTGCGCAACACGATGGGCGAGGAATCGAGCGGCGCGCGCGGCGGGGGCGGGAGCGGGTCATCGGTGGGCGCGTCGTGGCGGATTGAGGCTAGGCCGTCGCCGCGTCGGCCGGCAGGCCGAGGGTCGAGCGCCGGCGGATGAAGCCGAGGATGGCCGTCCAGACTTGCTCATGGACGGGGTCGAACGGCCGCATCATCTCGTGGCCCGTGTGCGGGTAGATGGTCAGTTCCTTGTCCGCGCCGGGCAGCAAGGCGAAGATACGCCGGGCGTTGTCGGGCGGGGCGGCGTCGTCATCTTCGCCGGCGTGGATCTGCACGGGGATGTCGAGGCGCGGCCAGAGCGTTAGACCGTAGTCGATCATCTTGACCATCTCGTGCATCCCGGCGAAGGGCACGCGGCTGAGCTGCGGCAGGCGCGCCTGGAAGTCGGGGTCATCGAAGTCGATGGTCGGGTCGAAGTCGAGGACGCGCTCGCGCACCAGGTGCTGCATGCTCTCGCTCCTGCTCTTGTGGGGGTAGTACCAACGGCTGAAGAGGCGGGCGTATTTGACATAACGCAGACGCTTATCGGGCACGTCGCTGACCGGGGCGAGCATGACCAGCCCACGCACGCCGCCATGCTTCAGAGCCAGGTGGGCGGCCAGGACGTTGCCCATCGAGTGCGCCGCCAGAAAAAGCTGGTCGCACATGCCGCGGGCCGTCGTGAAGGCCTCCTCGGCTTCGGCCAGCCAGGCGCGACCATCGGCCGTGCCCAGCTTGTCGGGGTAGTGGCCGTGGCCGGGCAGAAGCGGGCAGTGGACGGAGACGCCGTGGACAGCCAGGTACTCGGCCAGGCCGCGCGAACTGAGCGGGCTGCCCATGAAGCCGTGCAGGAAAAGGACGCCGACACGGCCGCCCGCCGGCGCCGCGGCCTCCAGGTGATAGGGCTGTCGTTCGGGCGGGACGTCATAGGTTGGTTGGAACGGCATATGTGTATTACCTCGCGGGCAGGAGTATACGCCACTTTTTGGCCGGGGGACAAGCACGCGGCCAGGCCTTACGGGGTAGGAGACCTCAGAGGTTTCAGAAAACCTCTGAGGTCTGGAGGCGTTCATCCCCGTTCTATCGTGTCCGATTCGGCTGATTGGGCTATCATCCATTTTGAGGACAGTGCCTTGCGACGCATCCTGACCCGTACTACCCTAACCACCCGGCTCGTTATTGTCGTCGTGGTGCTCATCCTGCTGACGACGCTGAGCGCCGGCGTGCCCGCCTTCCTGCTGGCCCGGTCGCAGCTGGAGGCGCAGGCGCGGCAGCGCGTTGAGGCCACGGCGCGGGGTACGCAGTCGCTCTACGATGCCGCCGAGCGTCGCGTGGTCGATCTGGCGGCCTTGCTGGCCGAGCGGCCGACGTTGCGCCGTCTCATCGAGGACGACGACATCGCCGCCATCGAACCGTACTTGCGCGCCTTCCAGGAGCAAAGCGAGCTGGACGCCATCGTTCTGTGCGCTGGCGATCGGGTCGTCGTCACCACGGAGGTGTCCATCGCCGTCTGCCCGGAGAACGTCGAGCGGGGCGTCTATCTGCTCGACGGCCGGCCCGTCTTGCTGGCGGCGCAATCGATCCTCAGCGAGGATATCCCAGAGACCATCGGTACCGTCATCGCCGCCACCTGGCTGGACGTGGAACTGCTGACCCAACTGAGCGCCAACACCGGGGCCGAGCAGACCATTCTCGATGCCGATGGCCAACCACTGGCTTCCACTCTGCCGCCCGGCGTGATGACCATCCAGCGGCGCGGCAGTGGCCTGGAGTTGGCGGGCGACGGCCGCTCCTATCTCATCTCCCAGTTTCCGCTGCCGGGGCAGCACAGCAACGCCCTGCTGGCCGAGGTGGCTCTGCCCATCGACGATTTGCAGGCCACGGAACGCACCGGCCTGCTGGTGCTGACGGCCAGCACGGCCATCATCGCCCTGGTAGGTGTGGTCGCGGGCGTCTGGTACATCCGCCGCCTGACCGCGCCACTGTTGCGGCTCACGGGCACGGCCGAGCAGATCAGCCAGGGCGACCTGGCCGCGCCCATCCCTCGCCTAGCCGGGCCGCCGGAGTTGGCCACGCTGTCAGCGTCGCTGGAGAAGAGCCAGGCGACCATGCTGAGCGCCCTGGAGGAGCGGTCGCAGGCGCGCGATTGGCTGAACACGCTCATCCAGTCCGTCGTCGAGGGCGTGGTCACGTTCGACACGCGCGGCCGGGTGACCTTCATGAGCCAGGGCGCGGAACTGCTCAGCGGCTGGACGAGCGCCGAGGCCGTCGGCGAACCCATCGACCACGTCTTTCCTCTGGCCGACCCCGACGGGCAAACCTTTCTCGACCACATCCCCCCGGCGGGCGACAAGCGCGAGATCGAAGTGCGCACCCGCTCCGGCAAGACCGTCGTCGTGGCCGCCACGGGCGCGCGCATGGTGCCGCCCAACAGCGACACTGTCCAGGTTGCGTTGGTGTTGCGCGACGTGACCGAGGAGCAGGCGCTGCGCAACCTGCGCTCGTTCTTCCTGGCCAACATCTCCCACGAGTTCCGCACGCCCCTGAGCACACTCAATGCCTCCATCGAACTGCTGATGGATCAGGCCGATGACCTGTCGCCGGGCGAAATCCGCGAACTGCTGAACCCGACTCACCTCAGCCTGCTCAGCCTGCAATCGCTGATCGACAACCTGCTGGAGAGCAGCAGCATCGAGGCCGGTTCTTTTCGCCTGCGCCGGCGGGTGGTCAACCTCGAAGACGTGATGGCCGAGGCGCTGACCATTATCCGGCCGCTGGTGGAGCGACGACGGCAAGCCATCGCCGTATCCGAGCCGGCGCGGATGCCCGTGCTATCGGCCGACCGGGCGCGGCTGACCCAGGCGCTGGTCAACCTGCTGGCCAACGCCAGCAAGTACAGCCCCATCGGCTGTCCCATTGACTTGCACATCAGCCAGAAGGACAACCTCGTGCGCCTGGCCGTGGCCGACCGGGGGCCGGGCGTCTCGCCGGAGGATCGCGTCAACCTGTTCCGGCGCTTCATGCGCCTGGACACGCAGGCCGGTGATGAGCAGTATGGCATCGGTCTGGGGTTATATCTCGTCAAGCGCATCGCCGAGGCCCACGGCGGGAGCGTCGGCGTCGACGACCGGCCCGGCGGCGGCGCGGTCTTCTGGATGGATTTTCCCCTTGTAGTGGAGGAGTCAGGCACATGAAAGTTCTGGTTGTCGAAGACGACCTGGCCCTGTCGGACGTGGTCAGCTTCACACTGCGGCGCGCGGGCTATGAAGTGGCGACGGCCCACGATGGCCTGGCCGCCGTCGAGGCGTTCGAGCAGTCACCGTCGGACCTCATCCTGCTCGATTTGAACCTGCCCCGGCTAGATGGGCTGGGCGTCTGCCGCAAGGTGCGCAGCGTCAGCGACGTGCCCATCATCATCCTCAGTGTGCGCGCCGGCGACGAGGCTGTGGTGCGTGGCCTGGAGATGGGGGCCGACGACTATATGGTCAAGCCCTTCAGCCCGGCCCAACTGGTGGCCCGTATCCGCGCCGTGATGCGCCGCGTGGGCGTGTCGGCCGCGCCAACGTTGCTCAGCGTCGCCGGCCTGTCGCTCGACCGCTCGCGCGGCGAAGCGCAACGCGACGACGAGTCCGCGCCCGTCCGTCTGACCGGCCTGGAGCAGAAGCTGTTGGAGGCGATGATGCTCCATCCCGGCCAGGTCATCCCCACTGACGCGCTCATCAACACCGTCTGGGGGCCGGAGGGCGGCGACCGCACCATGCTCAAGCAACTCGTCTACCGTCTACGCTCCAAGATCGAGGTCGATGCTTCCAAACCCATCTACATCGAGACGGTGCCGGGCATCGGCTACGCCTTCAACCCGCCCAACGTTTGACCTCTGGCTGTTACCGACTTGTTACCGACCCATAACCGCGTCTGTTACCGCTGCCTGATATTCTGCAAACGTCAGGTGATGGACAATGACGCTTCAATTAGACTTGGGTTCTTTCGCCAAAAACGCCGACCGAGAACTGCTCAAGCGGATACCGCAGCGGGTGGCCTCATACTACCTTGCCTTACCCGTCGCCAGCGAAGGCGGCCGGGTGACGGTTGTTACGGCCTATCCCGATAACGTCGCCGCTCTCAGTGTATTGGAACGCCTGCTCAACGCCGAGATCGTACCGGTTTCCAGTTCGGAGTTGGCCCTGCAGGAAGCCATCGCGCGCATCTACCCGGAGATCGCTCCGGCGACACAGTCGATCCTCGTCTGGACCGACAATCCGGAATGGTGCGAAAGTGTGGTGACGATGGCCCAGGCCTTTGGTCGAGTGCTCGATCAGGGAGTCCACATTCTGGATAGCGCCCTATCGCTCGGCGATGTCATCGACGCCGCCGGCCGCCAGGACGTGTCGCTCCTGGTCACTCATGTATCGGATGAAGCGTCGCTGGCGCGACTGGTGCACCAGTCGCCCGCCTCCTTGCTCCTGGTTCGCGGCGAATACACTGCCACCGATCATCTTCTCATCGCTCTGCGCGGTTATGCCTCTGACCATCGGGCGCTCGAACTCGTGCTCCCGATCATCGTGCGCGACCATGCCCTGGGCACGGTTCTGCCGCTGGCCCGTTCGTCGTCGACTCACCTGAACGAACTGCTGACGGGCGACTCGCCCGCGCGGCAACACCTCCGGACGTTCCTCCAGGAACTGGGCCGGCAGGACATCCAGGTCACCGTGCGCTTGCGCCCCGGCGACCCAGCATCCCAAGTGGTCACGGAGTTGACCCAGGCCCCCTATGGCCTCCTGGTCATCGCCGCCGAAGCCGAAGGACGCTTTGTCTGGCAAGTGCTGTCGCGCATCGACAACGAGAATGTCTGGCCCGGGCGGCCGATTCTCGTTGTCAAACCGCCCGTCGGCGTCAACCGCGTTGACGCCGACGCGATTGACGTCAACGACCTGTCTGAATAACCCGTAGTTCAACCAAGCTACAAAGCAGAAGGAGTAGAAGGATTCTCATGTCCCGTATCATGCGGTATTTGGTAGTACTGTCTGTCCTGTCAGTTCTGCTGGTCGCGCTCGTCGCTTGCGGCGGCAGCGCGGCCGAGACGCCGGCGGAAGCGGCCACGAGCGCTCCGGCCGCGGCCGACGAATCTGCGGCCGCGGCGACCGAAGCCCCGGCGGCCGAGGGCGAGGAACGCACCATCGCCGTTTCCGGCGCGTTCGCCCTGTTCCCGATGATGACGGTGTGGGCCGAGCAGTATTCGGCGCTGCACCCCAATATCCAGTTTGACGTTCAGGGCGGCGGCGCCGGCAAGGGTATGACCGACGTTCTGGCCGGCGCGGTCGATATCGCCATGGTGTCGCGCGAGTTGAAGCAGGAAGAGACCGACCAGGGCGCTTATGGCGTGCCGGTCACCATCGATGCCGTTGTGGCGACCGTTAACGCCAACAACCCCAATATCGACGCCATCCTGGCCCAGGGCCTGACGCCGGAAAAGGCCGCGGCCATCTGGATGACGCAGGAAACGACCACCTGGGGCCAGTTGCTGGGCACGGACGCGGCCGACGCCATCACCGTCTACACCCGCTCCGACTCGGCCGGCGCGGCCGAGGTCTGGGCGAAGTTCATGGGCGGTTCGGTTCAGGAAGACCTGAAGGGCACGGCCGTCAACGGCGACCCCGGCCTGGCCGAGGCTGTGCGTCAGGACGAACTGGGCATCGGCTTTAACAATATCGGCTTCGCCTACGACCTGTCCACGGGTGGCCAGCTAGAAGGCCTGCGGGTCATCCCGCTCGACCTGAACGGTGACGGCACGATCAGCGCCGACGAGAACTTCTATGACACGAAGGACGCCATCGCCGGGGCTATCGCCACCGAGACCTATCCCTTCCCGCCCGCTCGCGAGCTGTACCTGGTGACGGTTGGCCAGCCCGACCCGGTGATTGCCGAGTTCTATCGCTGGATTCTGACCGAGGGCCAGACGCTTGTGCCCGACGCGGGCTACGTGAACCTGAGCGCCGATCGCCTTACCGAGGCGTTGGGCCTGCTCGGCGAATAATTAACACTGGAGGAACCGTCTCAATCGTCTGAAGACTGAGGGGGACGACAAAACAAGCTCGAATGGCCGGTACGAATCGGATCGGCCATTCGAGCTTGCCGGCGCGTCAGGCGCCGGCATGAAAAGGAGAAATCCAATGGAGATCACGCGACCGGAATCTGTGAACTATGGCCCAGTGGAGAGCGTTGTCAGACCCTCCGTCGCCATTGGACGTGAGGCCACTCCCGAACGAACGGCTCCTCCCGATAGCCACCGCGGCCGCGGCCGCATGCGGGCCTTCAAGAACACCTTCGCCCGCCGCAGCCTCTTCGTCGCCGCCATCCTGCTCATTCTTCTGCTGGTGAGCATCGGCGTCGTTCTGGTCACCGAAGCGTTGCCCATCCTGCGCAACCACTCCCTGGTTGACCTGCTGACGTCGCAGGACTGGCGGCCGACGCACAACGCCTTTGGGCTACTACCGTTCATCGCCGGCAGCTTCATTGTCACCTTCTTCGCCATGCTCCTCGGCGTCGTCCCGGCGGTGCTGAGCGGCATCTACCTGGCCGAGTACACCTCCTCCCGGCGGCGGTCGATGGTTAAGCCGGTCGTTGACCTGCTGGCGGGCATCCCCTCCGTAGTCTATGGCCTGTGGGGCATCCTGTTCGTTGTGCCGCTCATCCGCGAGGTCATCGCTCCGGCGTTGGGCGACACACTGGGGACGCGCTGGTCGCTGTTTGCCATCACGAACCCCAGCGGCTACAGCGTCCTGGCCGGCGCGATCGTCCTGGCGATCATGGTCTTCCCGCTGATCGTCGCCGTGACCGACGAGGTGCTGCGCAACATCCCGCGGCAGCTACGTGAATCGACCCTGGCTATGGGGGCGACGCGCTGGGAGACGACGTGGTGCGTGGTGCGCTATGCCGGCCTGCCGGGCATCGCCGCGGCCGTCGTCCTGGCCTTCTCGCGCGCCTTCGGCGAGACGCTGGCCATCATGATGGTCATCGGCAACACGCCGCTCATCCCCAACTCCATCTTCGACGCGGCTTACCCGCTGCCGGCGCTCATCGCCAATGCCTACAGTGAAATGATGTCCGTGCCCCAATATCAGTCGGCGCTAATGCTGGCCGCGCTGGTGCTGTTGTGTGTCGTGTTGATGTTCAATGTTGCGGCGCGTCGAGTGATCGTCCGCCTGGGCGCGAGGGTCTAAAACTATGAAGCACAATCAGAGACGCAAACTCATTGACAAGATCATGCGCTGGGTGCTGCGCCTGTCTATCGGCGGCGCGACGGTCATTCTGCTGCTCATCGTCGGGATCATCACCTGGCGCGGCATCCCCGGCCTGAGTTGGGAGATGATCAGCAAGCCGCCGGAGGGCAGCTTCTACCTGGGTGGCGGCGGCGGCGTGCTCAACGCCATTCTCGGCTCGCTCCTGCTGGCCACCGGGGCGACCCTCCTGGCCAGTCTCATCGCCGTGCCCGTCGTCCTCTACATCCACACCTACGCCGGGCGCAGCCGCCTGGCCGACTGGCTGCGGCTGACGTTGGACGTGATGTGGGGCATCCCCAGCATCGTCTACGGCGCATTTGGCTTCTCGCTAATGATCCTCGTCGGCCTGCGCGCGTCGCTGCTGGCTGGCATCGTCACCGTCGCCTTCGTGGCCCTGCCCATCCTGGCGCGCACCTTCGACGAAGTGCTCATTCTGGTGCCCAAGGAACTGCGCGAATCGACCCTGGCGCTGGGCACGACCCGCTTTGAGATGCTGGGCATGCTGCTGAAGCAGACGCTGCCCGGCCTGCTCACGGCCGTGCTGTTGGCCTTCGGCCGGGCCATTGGCGACGGGGCCGCGCCCATGTTCACCGCCGGCTACACCGACCGCCTGCCGGGGGGGCTGACCCAGCCGGTGGCCACGCTGCCGTTGTCGATCTTCTTCCAACTCAGCGCGCCGTTTAAGGAAGTGCAGACACGGGCCTACGCCTCCGCGCTCATCCTGACGGCGATCATCCTGCTGATCAGCTTCCTGGCCCAGTACACCTCGCGGCGGCTGGGTCGCAATGTCATTCGCTAGTTGATGTCGATGGCGTGGCGCGCCGGGAACGGCCCGGCCGCCCGCTTCGTCCCGATGGGGAGACACCAATGGAACACTCACTGGCCGCACACAACCTGAACGTGTGGTATGGACAACAACACGCCCTCAAGGGCATCACCATCGACCTGCCCATTCGCCAGATCACGGCCATCATCGGGCCGTCGGGCTGCGGCAAATCGACCTTCCTGAAGAGCCTCAACCGGCTGCTGGAGCTAAACGAGATCGTGCGCATCGACGGCGAGGTGCTGCTGGACGGCGAGAACATCTACGCCCCCGGCACCGACGTGACCGACGTGCGCACGCGCATCGGCATGCTGGCCCAGAAGCCGTTTCCGCTGCCGATGTCGATCTATGACAACGTCGCCTATGGCATGAAGATCCACGGCATGCACAATGGTCACGTGGCCGACAATGTGGAGAAATCGCTCCGCGCCGTGGGGCTGTGGGACGAGGTCGCCGACCGCCTGAAGGCCCCTGCTACCGGCCTGTCCGGCGGCCAACAGCAGCGCCTTTGCCTGGCCCGCGCCATCGCCGTCGAGCCGGAGATTTTGCTCTGCGACGAATCCACTGCCTCGCTCGACCCTATCGCCGCGCAGGGCATCGAGTCGCTGCTGCTGGAACTGCGCGGCGATTACACCCTGGTCATCGTCACCCACAACATCGCCCAGGCCCGCCGCCTGGCCGACTACGTCATGTTCATGTGGTTGGGCGAACTGGTGGAGCACGGCCCCGCGTCGGAGTTCTTTGCCAACCCCAAGGCGAAGCTGACCCAGGATTACCTGGCCCGCCGAATCGGTTAGTTCCCCCTCTTCCGGGTTCCGGGGAGTGTTGACAACCCGGCCGCGGCGCTCGTCGTGGCCGGGTTTGTTTGTGTGGGCCGGGACTAGCGACCGAGGTAGGGGATGTAAATCCGATTGGCGGTCGGCGGCGGGGGTGGCGCGTCTTCGCGCGCGGTGGCATAGCGGCAGGTGATAGCCTCGCCCAGGTCGAGGTCGATGGCCGCGGCGGCCGTCACCGTGTCGATGACCGTGCCCGCGTCGCCGTCCCCCTCGCAGGTGATCGCGCTGAGTTGCCAGCCGTCGGGCAGGCGCACGTTGACGCTGTAGACGCCCGCGGCCAGCCCCGTGAAGGTCCGTACCGGCCCCGACGGGGCGTGCAAGGTAAAGCCGCCCAGCGCGCCCCGAAAGCGGAAGGGCGTGTCGTCGGCCGGTGTGGGCGCGTGGACGATGGTGATGCTGCCGCTGCCGACCGGGCGCGAATCGGCGAAAGTGCAGACCAGCGTTTCGCCGGCGTCCACGTCGAGCGTGGCGGTGTGCTCGGCGGGCAGCAGCGTGCTGCCGGCGTCGCTGTCGCCGGCGCAGGTGATGGCGTCCAGTTGCCAGCCGGCCGGCGGCGTCTGCTGCACCGTGTAGCTGCCCGGCGGCAGCGACGACCAGGTGCGCGTGCCGTTGTCGGGCAGGGCCAGGGCGAACGCGCCCAGTGTGCCGTCGTAGGCGAATGTGGCCGCCTCTGGCGGATTGGCCGCCTGCACAAGAGTGAGTGTGCCCGTGTCGGCCGCCGCGCGCAGGTGGCGAAAGACGCAGGCGATCTCCTCGCCGAGGTCGAGATCGACGGCCACCGTGGCTTCCTCGCGCGCGATAACGGAGCCGCCGTCAGCGTCGCCGCTACAGACAATATCGCTCAGCACCCATAGCGGGTGCAGCAGCTCATGGACGCGGTAGATGCCGGGCATGAGGGTGTAGCTCGTTTGCGCCGCCGACGGCGCGCGCAACAGGAACGGGCCGAGGTTGCCGGTATAGGCGAAGTCGGCATCGTCGGCCGGCGTGGCCTCGTGGCGAATGGTCAGGCGCGCGCCCGGCGCGGTGCGCGCCAGCTGGAAGACGCAGCCGATGGTCTCCGCGCCGTCGAGATCGATGAGCGCCGTGCCTGCGGCCGGGTTGAAGGCGCTGCCGCCGTCGCTGTCGCCGGCGCAGGTGATGCCGGCCACGCGCCAGC